>PWVE01000190.1 GCA_003562335.1 PVC group bacterium | reverse complement strand
AGTCGTCGCCGTAGTCGTCCACCGCCCCCCATGACGGTTCATACGGGGGAAACGAGGTCTTGTATATTGCTCTTTTCAGCCGACGTGTTCTCTGTCCCCCTCAAGGGATGGATTGCCACGCAATCTGCGACGCTGAGCCGTAGAGCGTGGGTCGGTCTATGGCCCGGACATGGACAGAACGCAATCCTGAACGTGCTTCCTGTCATTCCGACCGCAGTCCCGATCCCGCCGCCAGACGGGTATCGGGAAGGCGGGTATCGGGACGGCGTGGAGGAATCTCATGGTCGCGCCAGCCACTACACGCAATCAGGCGAGGTCTCAACCGGTTCGTGCAATCAGGAGACCCCTCGACTGCGCACGGGGTGACGTTGGGGGGGGAAACGCTCGGGGTTACCAAGGGTGGAGGAAAAACGGGAACGTTTCCCAAGCGTTGGAACGCATTTTGCAGGTGTTTCCCAAGCCTTGGAAGTTTTGGGACGATTTTTCCCAGGCCTTGGAATCCGGTGGTATATGCCACACGTAGTCCACCCACACGTCGTCCGGCTACACTTAGTCCGCATACACCTAGTCCTACTACACTTAGTCCTGTTTCACGTAGTCCAAACATCCCCCCCCCCGCTTGTTGGTTAGTCCCCGGGCTGGTGGGAAGCGGGACTAGGTGTACCGGGGACTACGTGTGGATGGATTAAGTGTATGAGGACTACGTGTGGATGGGACGGCAAGTGGAAACTGGCCCGTCGCGAAAGGGATGGTGACTGGAAACTCTACAATATGGAGCTGGATCGGGCGGAGTTGAACAATTGGGCCGACCGGGCATTTCTGCGAAGATGAAGCCGCCCACATCGAAACCACCCGCACCACCGGCAACGAGTTGTCCGACGGGCACATGTTAAAATCCGCGGGCTTTTCCTTTTCGGTAGCGTGCCGGGGGCACGCCGGTGTACTTTTTAAAGAAATGGTTATAGGGTGCATGAAGTTCTCGCGAAGGTAGAGAAGGGCCTGAACAACCTGGCGATCGTTCAGGGCAAAAACGTCGGTTGAGGCTCGCTCGCTTATCCGTTGCGATTCAACGACGAACTGTCTTTGTTCCGGCCGTTTTCCGCGCATCAGATCGTCCAGGAGCTTCGCGGCTTTTCTGCCTATTTCTCTGGCGGGCACAATGATGCCCGATTGTGGCGGTGTAGTGGCATTGCATAGAAGCGTGTCGTCATCACCGCCTAGAACTGCCACCTCATGCGGCACGGGTATGCTTGCTTGCACACACAGGTTTATGACCATGCGCCCGATATCAGACCCCCAGGTGTAGATCGCTACCGGTTTCTGAAGGCCGTGGAGCCATTCCGTCAGGGATGTGCGCAGATCCTTCCAAGCGGGGGTTTTCTTGCTTTTGCCGGGCGGCACGTACAAATCGAAATCCATCCCGTTGTCCTTCACTATTTGCGTAAATACATATATTAAATACCAGATAACGTGTAGCGCTTGGTGAGGGGGTAATCTATCTTATAACCAGCCCGCATTTCTCACCAGCTATCTACTTCGAGAGCGGATAGCACGGCATATCGGCATGATCGATGCTGGACGGCTTGCACAAGCGCGAAGGGGAACATGTAATGGATAAGATACGAACAACAACTCGACCATTGGGCCAAAGCGGTTTCACGGTGGTGTATCGTTTGTTGAAAAGGATGATTTTAACCAGTCCTTGAGCCAGACAGGTAGTCTCGTTTTTTTCTTCCGGAACGAGTACGAGTCGTTATAGCCAATTGTTTCCGGCTATTACAGTCGATCGTACAGCGTGCGCCCATAGTGGCTGATGCCTATGAGGCAATCGAGCAAAGAGGTTTACACAGCAAATGTTCTGTCATAGTTTGACGGAAACATTGGCTATAAAAGGATGATCACATGGAACGATTAATGATTCAGAAAACGGGCACACTCAATCGGTTTTTCCTGACCGGGCTCCTGGCAGTTGCGTTTACTTTTGGTCGCGCGCAGGCGGAGCCGGAGGGCTTCGTCCCCATCAAGGAGGTGCGCGCCAGCTCGGAGCGGGAGGGGCATCCGGCAAACAACGTTGCGGATGGTGATCACACGGATGATTCCCGGTGGTTAAGTGAGGCCCGGGAGGGTACGGAATGGATTGAGATCGAATTACCGCAAACCGAGACCTTGCTCGGGTTGCACCTCTATTCCGGATATCAGGGCAGAGATCCGATCACCGATTTTATCGTGCAATTCAAACACGAGCATGAATGGGTGGATATTCCCTCCACCGATATCACGGGCAATACGGATCCCATACTGGCACTTCACTTCGATGAAACGGTAGACGTGATTACGGATACCCTGCGCTTATGGATCACGCGTACCCCGCACAACATCGCCCGGATTGCGGGCATTGTGGTTTGGTCGGATGCCATTGATCAGGTACCGGTCTTGCAAACCTTTATGCATACGCCACGACTTGTTTTCCTGAATCAGGCCGGTTTCAATAGCGGTGAGCCGAAGCGCTTTACTGCGCCAACGCTGGCCGACGGCACGGCATTCGTCGTTGTCCCGGCGGCAGGCGGCGAACCGGTCTACCAAGGCGTCATTGAGGGGCATATCGGCGACCTGACCGACTTTGAGCCGGGCGATCAGCGCGAATATCTGGTTCAGGCCGGAGATTATGACTCGGTTGCCTTTCGCGTCGCACCGCGTCTTCTAGAGCAATTTACCTATCAACCCGCGATGGATTTCATGATCGATACGCGTCATTATGTGGGCAATGACCGGCGTCTGAGCAGACGCTCATTCGGTTGGCGGGATGACCATGCCTTTGCCTGGCAGTTGCACACGCTGGTGCCCCAGTGGTTGTCCAACCCGGCGGCCTACCGGAATATGCCGCGGCAGGTCGTCTATGAAGCGCCGGAAGACCCCAGTCTCTGGGGTGCGCTCGAGCCTCCCCGGGCAGAGGCCCCCGACATCGTCAAACTGATCCATTGGGGTGCCGATGTCATTGTTACCCAAAACCTTTCCCATGAGTTTCTAAAAGCGCAGTTGGCCTACTTCCTTTACGCCTGGCCTTGGTTGCAGGATTATTTGCCCCGGCAGAATTATGAACGAGTGTTTGCATACGCCTTTACGGAATGGACCAATCCGGATACGCGCAGAAGCTATCCCCACGACGAATCTCCGCCGGATCACAACTTGCTCGCCTTGAAAACGCACATCGGCACCTCGAAGGGCGGTTACCCGCCCGGTTTTTCGGTACGCCCGAACTTGCTGATGTACGAAGTGGCCAAACGCGAGAATCGCTCCGATGCGGACAGTTATTTCAAGGCCGCCTACAATCAGGCCGCGTGGATGATCGAGCACCTTGACTGGAACGATCCGCTGGTTACCAAGGGCCAACGCGTCAGCGAGTTTATCACGATGACGGGTCTGGCCCACTTCATGCAGGAATACCCGGACCGCGCCCCCGCCGGGCTACGGGCCAAGATCAATGAATGGGCGGAGGTTGTTGTGCGGCGCTCGGATAACCTATGGGATTTCCGTAAGCTGGGTGATGGTCCGGACGAGTGGGTTCCCATAGGTCCCAGACCCCAGATGTGGAATGAACCCGGCAACGTCGTCGGCGTACCGGCTATCATTATGGCCGCGCTGCCGTTTGTGGATGAGGCGTCGACCCGGGATCGGCTATGGCAGCTTGTCTGGAGCCATTTCGACAACATGTTCGGGCGCAATCCGGTTGGCCGCCATTTTGGTTTTCGCGCACACGAGGAAATCGCAGGCGTTGAATACGGCTGGTTCAGTCGTTACCCGGGCGGTATCGGACGCTTGGAACATGCGCGCTTTGTACTGGATGGAGCCCCAAAAAATGAGCATTACCCCTTCAATCCTGAATTGGGCAACATTGGTTGGACCGAGGGCTGGATTCAGCACAATGTGCCGTTCAATCTCAGCCTCGCCTATTTGGCACGGGAAACCAGCCAACTTTCGCTGGAACGGTCCGGTCGTCATCTCGCTATCCGCCTTGAAGCCCCGGTGCGGTTTGAGGGCGACCAGCCCGGCACCGCGCAGGTAACGTTGACCTTTGCGGATGGCGAATCGCGGGAGGTACAGCTAACGGAATCCGCACCGCAGTCCGGCGTCTTGACCGGGCGTTTCCCGTTACGGAACGCCCCGCGCACGGGGACGGTCACCGCGCAATACGGTTATGACTTCATGCGGATAACTCAAGAAATTTCACTGTGAGCCGGAACTGTATAAATTCCTATGAAAGCAGATAAGGAGTTTTAGTATGGTCGTATTTCGCTTCGCGTTGGCGCTTTTCGGCATTGCCGCGCTTGTTGCCTTCCTGGCCGCGAGAAACAAACAAGGATACATCAAATGACAAAAAACTATATTCGCCTTCCTCTCTTACTCTTGCCTCTTTTCTGTTTGCCCGAGGCAGGCCAGGCGCAGCCCCCGGCCCAAACGTATGCCGTGGAGGCGAAAAGGGCTGAACGGTTCATGGTGCGGACGGCAACAGCCGGAGAATGGGAGTTGAGCATGCGGTTTGCCGTATTCTATTCGTCGACAGATCCGAAGATGGAAATGCGCGGCGGGGCTGCCGGGGTGCGCTACAATGTGGTCTCATGGTACAACGAAGCATCGGATGATGAAGGCGAAACCGTCCAGCAGATCGAGGACTTTGCCTCGGTCGGGGACGGTTTCGACCCGCAGATTCTAAGGGGTTCGACATCTTTCCGAACGTCTGATCTGTTTGAGGCGGCTCAGCATGTCAGTTTGACCGCTGAATCCGTGCGTCAAGAGCAGGGGCGTTGGATATATACCTTCCCCGAAAATCCGGGCTTCACGCTCCGCGCGGAACTGTCGCTGCCCGATGACGGCGCACCGCCAGTCTTGCGTTACGAGCTGACGCCGAAAATGGACGGATATTTCTCCGGCGACACGACCCAGGCTTTTGAATACGTTGCGCGCCATCTTTATGGATTTCGGGATTACCGTACCAATGCGCTCGGCTCGCTCAACGACACCCTCCGCTTTGTGTTTCCGCACGAGCCCGATGAAATCATTCGCATCAGGGAGATCTTCATCAAAGATGCTGTGCCCACAGATCGGGCGCGAATATCTCCAACCTATCGAATGGAGCGTTAAACCGAGGCGGAAGGTGAGGCTGGGACGCCTCCGCGCTGGCACCGCTATATGTCTCGCAGCCTCGCACCCGGGCTTGCCGCGCCCTGATCAGGCAGGACCCGGACGCCATCCTCTGGTGGGGCAGCCGCATTGAATGTGTTTCGGCCTTTTGCCGGTTGCAACGTGAAAAGCCTCACTTCATCACGTCGCGCAGCACGTAGGGCAAGATACCGCCATGACGATAGTAGTCCACCTCGATGGCCGAATCGATGCGGCACTTCGCCTTAAACGACTTCACCGCTCCGTCCGGGCCCGTCGCTTCCACATCTAATAATTTGGCGGGTGCCAGGTCGTCGGCGATGCCGCGGATGGTATACGTCTCACGCCCGTTCAAGCCCAGCGCCGCCGCATTTTGACCCTCGACGAATTCCAAAGGCAACACGCCCATTTCCACCAGATTACTGCGATGGATCCGTTCAAAGCTTTCGGCGATGACCGCCTTAACCCCCAGCAGGTAGGTGCCTTTGGCGGCCCAGTCGCGCGAGGAACCGGCCCCGTACATCTTGCCGCTGATCACAATGCTGGGGGTGCCGGCGGATTGATACCGCGTGGCCGCCTCGTATACGGAGACGGCTTCACCGCTGGGATGATGACACGTCCAGCCACCGGCTTGATCGGCCAATTGATTGCGAATGCGAATATTGGCGAAGGTACCGCGAATCATGACTTCGTGATTGCCGCGCCGCGAACCATACGAGTTGAAGTCCTCGACCGCTACCCCTTGTTCCTGCAGGTATAGCCCGGCTGGCGAGTCGGCCGGGATGGCGCCGGCCGGAGAGATGTGGTCGGTGGTAATGAAGTCGCCGTACAACCCCAAGACCGCCGCCTCTGTAATATCGGTCAACGCCGGCGGTGCCGGCGCGAAGTCCGTGAAAAACGACGGCTCGCGAATGTAGGTCGACGCGGCGTCCCACGAATAAACCGCTTCGTCGCGGCTGGACAGCTCGTTCCATTCGGGTTGCGTCCCCGTGACGTCCTGGTAGAGCGCACGGTACAATTCCGGATTGGCGGCTTGTTTCATCAGGGCGTCGATTTCCGCGCGCGCGGGCCACAGATCCTTCAAGTACACGGGGTTCCCCGCTTGGTCTTTGCCGAGCGGTTCCTGGTCGAGGTCGATATGTACCGTGCCCGCCAGCGCGTAGGCCACGACGAGGGGCGGCGAACAGAGGTAGTTAGCCTGGGTCAACGGATGAATGCGCCCCTCAAAATTCCGGTTACCACTCAACACGGCGGCGGCGACCAGGTTGCCCTCCTTGATGGCGGATTCAATTTCGGGCCGTAGCGGACCGCTATTACCGATGCAGGTGGTGCAGCCATAGGCAATCACGCTGAACCCCAGTTTTTCCAAGTACGGTAGCAACTCCGCGTCCTTGAGATATTCGGTGACCACGCGTGAACCGGGAGCCATGCTGGTTTTGACATAGGCGGGCACTTCCAGCCCCTTCTCCACGGCTTTCTTGGCCAGCAACCCCGCGCCCAATAGCAGGCTGGGGTTGGACGTGTTGGTGCAACTCGTGATGGCGGCAATCACCACCGATCCGTGCGTGAGCGTCCCGCGTTCCGGCACCTCGACCTCGCGTTTCTGCTCGTCAGCCGCCACACCAAACCCGCGCTGTTCAGGCGCAGCCGAGAGGGCTTCGGTAAAGTCTTGCTTCAATTCCCGCACGAAGACGCGGTCCTGCGGGCGCTTGGGCCCGGCCAGGCTTGGCTCGACGGTCGCAAGATCGAGCGTGACCACTTGATCGAATTCGGGGTGCGTGTCTTGCTGACGGAACAGCCCTTGCTCTTTGCAGTAGCGTTCGACTAAATCGACCTGCTCCGCTGAGCGGCCGGTCAGACGCAGGTATTCCAGGGTGGCGTCGTCGATCGGGAAAAAGCCCATGGTGGCTCCGTATTCCGGTGACATATTGGCAATGGGCGCGCGGTCGGCCAGGGTCATGTGATCCAGGCCCGGCCCGAAGAACTCGACAAAGTGTCCCACCACCCCTTGCTCGCGCAGCATCTGCGTTACGGCCAAGGCCACATCGGTGGGGGTCACGCCGGGTGCCAATTCGCCGTCCAGCTTGAACCCCGTCACGGTGGGCATCAGCAGGGGAATCGGTTGTCCCAGCATGGCGGCCTCGGCCTCGATACCGCCCACGCCCCACCCCAGGACGCCCATACTGTTGATCATGGTGGTATGTGAATCCGTGCCGACCAGTGTGTCGGGATAAGCCATGCGCCGACCCTCGGCATCGGGCTGGGCCGTCACACAGGTAGCCAGGTATTCCATGTTGACCTGGTGACAGATACCGAGTCCGGGCGGCAGCACGCTGAGTTTTTCAAACGCGCCCTGGCCCCAGCGCAGAAAACGGTAGCGCTCGCGGTTACGCTCGAATTCCTTGGCCAGATTATAGTCGTAGGCCAGCTTATCGCCATAGGCGTCAACCTGCACCGAGTGGTCGATGACCAAATCGACCGGAATCTGGGGCTCAATCCTGGCAGGATCCTGGCCGTGGCGTTCCAGGGCACTGCGCAGGGCGGCCAAGTCAACCACGCACGGCACACCGGTAAAGTCTTGCAACAGGACGCGGGTGGGCATGTACGGGTACTCCGTATCGGTCTTTTGCTGCGGCTGCCAGCGCGCAAACGAAGTGACGTGTTCCGGTTGATAGGCCGGGTGGGCCTGCATGCGCAAGAGTGATTCGAGTAGAATCTTGAGCGAAAAGGGAAAGTGAGACACATCGCCCAACCCCTCATCCGCCAACGTGGCCAAGCGGTAATACCAGGTGGCGGCGCCCTCAACGCCAGACAGACGAGATACCGTGCAATCCAGTGATTTCATTATATCCTCCTTAAATGTAATGGAAACGTGAAGGACGAAGTTTAAGCTTGTCGCGTAGCGAAGTCAATGACACCCTGTAAGGGGT
>PWVE01000183.1 GCA_003562335.1 PVC group bacterium | reverse complement strand
TTGACACCGAAACCGCCCTAAATTGTACCAACACGCTGCCCCGCAGCAAACCCGGACTCCCCGGAACGCCACGGTTGTGCACGAGTCCGCTGATAACCGACTAGGGATTAGCCCGTTTCTCCTCATCTGGCACGAACCGGTCAGTTGTTGTGCCCAAGCTCCCGTTCGAACGACCCTCTCGCGCATCGTCTGCGTCAAGACAACCATGACCCGGCCTGCCAAGATCGAAAAACGGCACTATTTCTATGTCCCTATTTTTCCCAGATCGGAAAACGACACTATTTCTATGTCCCTATTTTTCTTGCTGGTGGATGACGATGCCGAAGTGGGCTAACTCCGACTCACAGGGCCTTGGCACCGGACAGGCCCAGGCGTTGCTGGTGCAAATGTGCGATGGCTAGGGCGAGGGCATCGGCGGCGTCTTCCGCGGGCGCCTCGCTTAATCCGAGCAGCAGCGTAACCATCTTGATGATCTGGGCCTTGTGGGCGTTGCCGTGACCGACTACGGCTTGCTTTACGGTGCGCGGGGCATACTCGTAAACGGGCACCCCCTCCAACGCACAAACCGCCAGGACTACGCCGCGCGCCTGCCCCAGGGTGACGGCGGTCCGCACGTTCTTACTGAAAAACACACCCTCAACCGCCTCCGCATCCGGTTTCTCGTTTTGGATCAGCGTTTGTAGCTCACGATGAATGTGGGCCAGACAGGCGCTGTGCGGACGATTGGCCGGATTGCGAATCACGCCCCACGTCACGGCGCGTTGGACGGAACCTTCCTGTTGCACCACCCCCACGCCGGTTCCTCGCAATGAGGTGTCGACGCCGAGTACCTTGTTGCGGGTCATCAGACGTTCCTGTTCTTGCTTACGGCGTCGCAGAGCTCCGCCCTCCAGGGCTGGCCGAAGCGGGGTAGGGCGAGCTCACCGAGCGAGCCGTTGAGCGTGAGGGGTCTGTGATCGGCGCAACCACGGAACAATGTCCTGTTCTTGCACGCGGCTCGGCGGGGTCGCCTCGCCCTACCGGGCCAAGTAACCCGCCGGGAGGGTGCGCGGAAATCAAGACTCTGATTCTTGAATGGAATCAAAAACCTCATCCGCAATATCCGCGTTGGAGTACACGTTCTGCACGTCTTCCAGTTCGTCCAGCGCGTCGGTGAACCGGATGAAGGCCCGGGCTTGGGTCGCATCGGTGATGGGCATGAGCGTGTCCGGCAACAACGTCAATTCCGAATCCTTGATCTCCACGCCCTTTTCCTGCAAGCCGTCCAGTATCGCATGATACTCCGAAGGGTCGGTGGTGATCTCAAAGACCCCGTCCGTGTGCGTCAAATCCTCGGCGCCGCATTCCAGCGCCTTTTCCATCAATGCCTCTTCCTCAATGGAGGTATCGTCGACCTGTATCAGGCCCTTGCGGTTAAAGGAGCGGCTGACGCTGCCTTGCCCGGCCAGGTTGCCGTTGAACTTGGTGAAGACATGGCGGACTTCCGCTGCCGACCGGTTACGGTTGTCGGTCAGGACCTGTACGATCAGCGCCACGCCGCCGGGCGCGTAACCCTCGTACATGATCTCTTCCATCTGCGCGCCGTCCAACTCGCCGGTGCCTTTTTTGATGGCCCGATCGATGTTGTCGGCCGGCATGTTCACGCCGCGCGCTTTCTGCACCAGTGTGCGCAGCGTGATGTTGACGGCGGGATCGCCGCCGCCCTGACGGGCGGCGACGGTCATTTCCTTGGCAATCTTGCTGAAGACCTTGCCGCGCTTGGCGTCGGCCGCCGCCTTCTTATGCTTGATGGTTGACCATTTGCTGTGTCCGCTCATATACGCCTACTCGTCCTCTTCTTGATCCTGTTTCGCCTGCGCCACCACCTTCTGGGCAATGTTAGCCGGTACCGGCTCGTAGCGCGCGTATTCCATTTGAAAACTGCCGCGACCGCCGGTCATGCTGCGCAGCTCGGAGGAGTACTTGAAGATTTCCGCCTGTGGCACTTCGGCGGTGACGACCTGCAGGCCCTCGCCGCTGTCGACGCCTTGAATCCGCCCGCGCTTATGGTTCAGGTCGCCGGTGATATCGCCCATGAACTGGTCGGGAATGGTTACCGTCACCTTCATAATCGGCTCCAACAGCACCGGCTTGGCCTTGCTCATGGCGTCGCGCAAAGCACGCGCGGCCGCGATTTTGAAGGCCACCTCCGATGAGTCCACATCGTGGTAGGACCCGTCATACACGGTCGCTTTGACGTTCATCACGGGATAGCCCGCGACCGCTCCGCGTTGTAAACCTTCCTGCAGGCCCTTCTGTACCGCCGGCATGAAGTTGCCGGGGATGACGCCGCCGACGATGGCGTCGACAAACCATTCCTCGTCGCTCGGATCGCGTGGGGCCACCCGTAAGTAGACCTCGCCGTATTGTCCGCGGCCGCCCGACTGTTTTTTGTGCTTGTGATGGCCTTCACCGTTGGCGGTGATGGTTTCGCGATAGGCCACGCGCGGGGTGTTGAGGTCCACTTCCACGTTGTTCCGCACTTTCATGCGTTCCACGGCCGCTTCCAATTGCTGGTCGCCCAGTCCGGACAAGATCATTTCGTTGGTTTCGTTGTTACGCTCCACGTGGATCGTCGGATCTTCATCCGCCACCCGGTGCAAGGCCGTGGCCAACTTGTCCTCGTCCCCCTGCTTACGGGCTGTTACCGCATAAGCGGTGGTGGGCGTGGGGAATTCGATGGGGTTAAAGGTGATGGATTGCCCGACCGCGCACAGCGAGTCGTTCAGGCCGGTGACCTTGAGTTTGGGAATGGCGACGATATCGCCGGCGTGGGCCGTGGTAATCTCTTCCTGCTTCTTCCCGTTGATGATCATCAAGTGGCCGACTTTTTCCTTCTGATCCTTGGTGGCGTTATAGATTTCCTGGCCGCCGGTGAGGCTGCCGCCGTAGATGCGGACAAAGGTGACCTGGCCGGTGAAAGGATCGTTCATCGATCGCCACACGAATCCGCTGAAGGGTGCGTCGGGTTTGACGTCCACCGTGTCGCCCGCTGCATTTTTGACCGGTCGTTCGGGCGGGGAGGGGAGCAGCAACGAAATGCCTTCCAGCAATTCCTCCAGTCCAACATTCTGTTTGGCGGATACCGCGAATACCGGCACCAGATTGCCGCTATGCACGGCGCCGTGCAGGCCGGCCGCGATTTCTTCGGCCGTCAAGTCTTCGCCGCCCAGGTATTTTTCGATCAGCGCGTCGTCGGTTTCCGCCGCAAACTCCACCAGCGCGCCTTTCATTTCCTTTGCCCGTTCGGCAATGTCCGCTGGAATCTCCTTGGCGGCCATGACATCCACAACCGCTTGGTGATCGGTCGTTGGAATCACGACCGGTACGCACTGGTTGCCCCAAGTGGATTGCAGCGATTCCAGCACGCGATAGAAGTCCGCGTTTTCCTTGTCGATCCCCGACACGACGATCGCGCGCGGTAAGCCGCCGTTTTCACAGGCTTTCCAGGCCCGTTGGGTGCCTACCTGCACGCCGCTGACCGCGTCCACCACAATGACGCCGCTGTCGGCGACGGCTTGGGCGGACAGTACCTGGCCGTAGAAGTCGGCATAACCCGGTGTGTCCAGCACGACCAACTCCATCCGGCGTCCACCCTTGGTGGAATAGACCAGATCAAAGGATTTGGCCCACATCGTGATTTGCCGCTGCTTCTCTTCCTCGGTCCAGTCCGCCGCGCTGGTTTTGCTTTCCGGCGATCCTTGGCGGTCGTTCGCCCCCAGTTTAAATAGGATGGCATCCAGCAGTGTGGTTTTGCCTGCACCCGTGTGCCCCAAAAGTGCGAAATTCCTGACGTTGGTGATCTCGATATCTTTCATAAGGTACCTACCGCTCCTTTATGCGTTTGGTTGCAACTTCCGGCCCGCGAGGACCGCGCAAGGTGCCTACTTACGAAATATCACGGCGATTGACAACCGTTATCTGCGCATTGTATTGCTTAAGGGTCAGAGTAAGGTGCACAACACGTTCTCTGATTGACGATCGCAGGATGAGGGGACATGGAAGCAGAAGGCTTCAATTTTGGAGTGTGTGATGAAGATTATTGAAGCGGTGAATGAGGAGGTGCTGGCCAAAGCAGTGGCGCGCGCCCGCGAACGCGGGGTGGTTCTACCGACCTTTGCCCAGCAACGGGACCCGTCCCGAATCCCGGAGTCGATCGTAGCGCGGTTGCGCGAGGTTGGCTTGTGGGACCTGGACCCGGTTAATCTGTTCCGCATCACCTGGAAGAATGAACCCGTTTCGCACGGCGGCGGCTTTGGCGAGGGGACGTGGCTGGAATTCCCGTCGGAACTGACCGGCGTAGCGGCGCGTATTGTGGGCATTCAAGGCAAATGGTTTCCCACCGGTGCCCATAAAGTGGGCGCCGCCTACGGTTGCCTGGTGCCGCGCTTGGTTTCGGGCAACTTTGATCCCACCTCCCAGAAAGCGGTCTGGCCGTCCACCGGTAACTATTGTCGGGGCGGGGCCTACGACTGCGCATTGCTGGGGTGCCCCGCCGTAGCCATTTTACCGGAAGGGATGAGTCGTGAGCGCTTTGAATGGTTGCAGGAAATTGGCACGGACGAAATCATTGCCACGCCGGGCACAGAATCGAACGTGAAGGAAATCTACGATAAGTGCTGGGAATTGCGTCAGGAACGCGGCGACGGCATTGTTATTTTCAATCAGTTCGAGGAGTTCGGCAACGCGATCTGGCATTATTACCAGACGGGTGGGGTGGTGCAGGAGATTTTCACCAACCACTATCAAGGGCAGAACCTCCGGCTGGCGGGCTGGATTAGCGCCACGGGGTCGGCGGGGACCATTGCGGCGGGCGATTACCTGCGTACGCAGCATCCGCATATGCGGGTGGTGGCGGCGGAAGCGTTGCAGTGTCCCACCCTCTATCAATTCGGGTTCGGCGCGCATCGCATCGAAGGCATTGGTGACAAGCACGTGCCTTGGATTCATAACGTGCGCAACACCGACATGGTCGTGGCGGTGGACGATGAACAGACCATGCAACTGATGCGTTTGTTCAACGAGCCAGCCGGCCGCGAACACCTGCTTCAACGCGGGGTGCCGGAAGCGGCGGTCACGCAACTGGACCGGGCGGGTATCTCTTGTATTGGCAACTTGGTGGCGGCTATTAAAACCGCCAAATACTACGACCTGGACGAACGGGACGTGCTGTTCCTGCCCTTGACCGATTCCATGGAGCTTTACGCTTCGCGTATGGAGGAGATGCAAGCGGCGGAGGGCGCGTATTCCGCCGACCGCGCCACCGCCCATTTCGAGCGGTACTTGATCGGCACGTCCACCGACCACCTGCGGGAACTGACCTATGCTGATCGCAAAGCCCTGCACAACTTCAAGTATTTTACCTGGGTGGAGCAGCAGGGCAAGACGTCGGACGAACTGAACCAGCTTTGGGATGAAGCGTTCTGGGCCGAGTTGTTCGCCCCGGAACAGGTGGCGGAATGGGATCGAATGATCGATGCCTTTAATGCGGCCACCGGGCTACTGAAGTGAGGTGTCTGCCCGACATGGCGGGAACTAAAACACAAGTGGTCATCGCCATTGGCGGTAACTCTCGTATGGCCGGGAAGGCCGGAACCCGTATGGTGCCGTCATGACCGGAGTTTCCTATATGACCGGTTACGTGTGTATCGCCTGTGGCCAGGACTGGCCTGCGGATTTTTCGGGTTACGTTTGCCGGACGTGTGGCGGCAACTTGGACGTGCAATATGATTATGCGGCCATTCGGGCCGAGGGCGATCCGAAGCGCTGGTTTACGGCGGGGCCGCGCACCGACCAGTTTCGCTTTGGCGCGCTGCTGCCTGTGCGCGATCTTGCGTGCGCACCACCGTTGCGTGTCGGGGCCACGCCGCTGTATTTGGCGACGCGGTTAGGGGCGATGGCTGGTTTGGACGCCGTGTACCTGAAGGATGAGGGACTCAATCCCAGTCAATCGTTCAAAGACCGGGCCAGTGCCATGATTATGGCACGTGCAGTCGAAGCGGGGGTGGCCGTGGTGGCGGGGGCCAGCACCGGTAATGCCGGCAGTTCTTTGGCCTGCATGGCGGCGGCGGCCGGGCGACCGTGCGTGGTGTTTGTGCCGGAGCGCGCGCCGCCGGCCAAGCTGGCGCAGCTGTTGATCTTTGGGGCGTGGGTCATCGCGGTGCGCGGATCGTACGACGACGCGTTTGATTTGTGCGCTCGCGTGTGTGAGGTCAAGGGATGGCTGAACCGCAACACCGGGTTTAATCCGTTTACGCGCGAAGGCAAAAAGACCGCCGCCTTTGAAATACTGGAGCAATGCGGGGATGCTCCGCCAGACCGAATAGTGGTGCCGACGGGTGATGGCAACATTATCAGTGGTATTTGGAAAGGGTTGAAGGAGGCGCATGCGCTGGGGCTGATCACGCGGTTGCCACGGGTGGACTGCGCTCAAGCGGAGGGCAGTGCGGCGATTACCCGCGCTGTTCACCGGTTGCGCGCGGAAGGCTCGGTGCCGCCGGACGGTGATTGGCGGTCGGTTACCATTGAGCCGGTACCAGCGTGTACGTTGGCGGACTCCATTGCCGTTGATGATCCGCGCGACGGCTTGGCGGCGGTACGAGCGGTGGTCGAGTCGGGTGGTGAGGCTGTTGCGGTGCCGGACGAGGCGATTTTGGAGGCCATTAAGGATATCGCGCGGCATGCCGGTGTTTTTGTCGAGCCTTCCTGCGCCTGCGCGTGGGCGGCATTGCGCGCGTTGAAAGCGCAAGGTAAAGTCGAATCCGACGAACGGGTGGTGGTGCTGCTCACGGGGAGCGGCCTGAAGGACATTGCCAGTGCCCGTAAAGTGGCCGGGGCCCCGCTGGTGGTCGATCCTGATCTTGACGCGGCCTTGGGGGCGCTGGACAGCGTTTCATTTGAGGTGGATTAAGCGCGGATGATAGCGCGCCAAGCGAAAGGCGAAAATGCCCGCGCCCAGATTCCCGATCAGGATTGCAATGAAAATGCCCGTCGGACCGGCCGCGTGTGAACCCCACCAAGCCAGGGGGACCGTGAAAACGAGTAGGCGTGACCCGAACAGCCACATGGCGTGTTTGGGGAGTCCGGCCCCGTTAAACGAGGCTGTTACCAGCAGCATGAAGCCTAGCGCGCCGTAGCTGAGCGGTACCCAGCGCAAGAAGGGTTGCAGGATTTCAATAATAAGGGGGTCTTCCGTAAACGCACGGGCTATGGCGCGGGAAAAGAGGGCCAATACGATCCATACCGTCAAGCTGATCGTCATGCAGTATTTCAAGCCAAAACGTAGACCGGCTTGTACGCGTTCGGGCCGGTTGGCCCCGAAGTTTTGTCCGCAGAACGGGACCATAATGGTAACCATCGCGAAGGCACCGATCATGACCAGCGATTCTATGCGCGACGCCACGCCAAATGCGGCCACCGCCTGCGGGCCATGGGCCGCCATGAAACGGGTAAGCAAGCCGTTGGACAGCGGGATCATTAGATTGGTCATTACCGCCGGTAGCCCGATGTAGAGTAAGCGCCCCCAGGTTTGCAGCCACGGCTTCCAACGGGGTCGTTCCCAGACCAAGAGGCGATCGCGCCGAATGAGGATCCACGTGGCGGCCACAAAGGTAATGAGATAGGAAGCTACCGTAGCCAATGCGGCCCCCTGTAATTCGAGTCGCGGAAAAATCCACCAGCCGAATATCAGGAACGGGTCGAGCACCACATTGAAACCACCGGCGACGATCATGATGAGGCTTGGTGTAAACGTGTCACCGGTCGCGCGCAATGCGCTGTTGCCGATCATGGGGATGACCAGGAAGGGGACTCCCAGCAACCAGGGGAACATGTATTGGCGAATGATGGGGAGCAGGTCATCATCGGCGCCTAGCAGGCGGAAGATCCGGTCGTGCAGCAGTAGGCCGCAGACCACGAACACCAGCACCAGTCCCAGCACAAAGATGAGGCCGCGGGTGGTGGTTTCCGCCACGCGCTGATGATCGCCTTCGCCCACCGCCCGGGAGACCACGGATGCCATGCCGATACCCATGCCCATGGTGGTGCCGGTGACAATAAACACAACCGGGAACGTAAAGCCGATAGCGGCCAACGGAATAGCGCCCAAGCGACCGATGAAGAACGTGTCCACCACGCTATACATCATCACGACAAACATACCGATCACCATCGGGCCCGCCATGCGCAACAGTGTCAGCCCCACCGGGCCGTTAATGACGTAGTCGCGGTCTGCCATGATCGACCCGGTTTATTCCGACTCGAGAAAGAAATATATGGTGGGGAGGGACGGTAGGGCGGGGTTCACCCATTCCATCGCGGCCTCATAGGTAAGCGTCGCCGGCGCGAAAACCAAAAGCACCGGCAGGCGGTGATTGATTTCTTCCAGCACGTCCGGAATAGCGGTGGGGTCGGTCAGTGGATGCTCCGTGATGCGCGGTTCAAAAGGGTCTTCCCGGCGTTCGCGTGTATCCTCAATGTGACGGATCAGCGCGGTTGTTTCGTCTTCATTCGTGCGGGTGATGCGCAGTTCCAATGCCTGGCTGGGGCGGCGGGCCGGGTCGCGGTGTTCCGGCTGGGGGAGGAATGCGCGATGAAAAAGCCATTGATCGTCCGTTGGTGGTTCCAGATTAAGCTTGCCCTGCGTTTCCAACGTGGACAGTACCTGTACCAGGTCGCGCAATTCGTTGAGTGGTAGGTCAGGACCCCACTCGAGGTCCAGAAACACGGTTTGCTCCGGTGTGTCGTGTGCCCGCAACGTGTTCAGTACCGCGCTGACGGTGGGTTCGTCATGCAGCGGCTCGCCGTCGTTTGTACGGAGCTGCAGATGCACGGGATATTCATCCACCTGCGCTTGAATTGCCAACGTCAACGGAACCACGCGCCGCCGGCCATCTGTAAACTCCGGTTCCAGCACCATCTGCAACCACTGACCGGCAGCGGGTTGCCGGTCGGGATACGGGTGCAAAAAACCGTAGACCGCCGACTGGTCAACGCGTTGTGGACGGTCCAGCACAGTGGAAGGTTCGTTATAAATCGAGATAATCGACATGGGTTCGAAATGGTCGGCGACATACTGCAGGCCGTCGTCCGTAGTGACCGTTTGGGAACCCACAAATGCAAAACCCTCCGGTGGCAAGGCCGCGTCCGCGCGGCCGTCGCGAATCAGGTCCTCGGCGCGCCACTGGTGTTCCTGGTCATCGGCGTCCGTCCACTGCAAGGATACCCAGACCCGTTCCCCGCGCGGAAAAAAGCGGCGCGCCACAGGGTTAAATGGCGCTCCGGCCGGCAGTCCGATGAATTCCAGTGCTTCGTGGATGTCGCTGGGCAGTGCGTGGGCCACCGCGATGGCTTCGTAATCGTGCCCGCTTTTGGGCGCGATCAAAATGAACTCCACCGGTTCATTTTCCGTCAGTCCGGTGGCTTCCGCCCATATTTCGACCTGTGGTGGTTCGCGCCGGGCGATCACCCCGGGGGCCACCCAGACCGCCGTATCGTCGGCATAGCGCTCCTTGTGTTGTGCGTACTGTTGCCGGGCGCGTTGTGCGTGGATCAAGCGAGCGGATTCATGCGGATCGGCGTCCTGCGGCGGCGTGAGTTCGGCTGCACTTTGGAGCGGATGACTACCGAGTGTAATACACAGCAGTACCCAGTGAAAACGCGATAGGGAAAGAATTGTTCTCATATCGTCAGCGTGCCCTCTTTATGCGTGCGTTTCAACCCTGATTTGTCAGGCCGGTTTTTTTGTCGTGATGAGTCAGGGGGTGTTACGCAGTAACGGGGTTAGTGCCTCGGGAGTGTGGACGGGAAGGTGGCAGACAAAATCTTCGCAGGCATAGGCGGTGGCTTGGCCGTCGATGGGCGTCATTTCCCGGATGTAATCGGGCCAATCCATACGATTGGCGGCACCCGGGTCGGCCACCATAATGACGGTGTCCGGTAAGTAGGTCTTGCGCGCTACGTCCAGTAACGCCTGGGCATCGGCATCATCTAAAGCACCGGCGATCACGAGCTGGCGGCTGGGGCCTGCGGCTACCATGGTCTGCGTGAGGAGCAAAGGCATCGCGGCCGGACGTAATTGATGGTGTCCGGCAAAAGCGGGCCATAGCGCATCGACCTGCTCCCGATAATCGGGATCACCCGTTAAGGAGGCCAGACGCAACAAGTTGGCGGCGGCCAGCGAGCTGGCCGCCGGTTCCGCATCGTCGAAGGATTCTTTCATGCGTACCAATAGCTGTGGATCGTCGGGCGCGGTACTGAAATAGCCGCCTGCCGCTTCATCGCCAAATTGGTCATTCATTTCGGCTTGTAAGCGACGGGCCCAATCGAGCCACACGGGGTCGAGGGTGGCCTCGAACAAGGCCAGTGCCGCCTGGATGGTACCGGCGTAATCCTCGGCGAAGCCGGTGGTGCCACCGGGTAGGCGTGCCAAGCGATTGTGTGCTGCCCGGTCATGCTGTTCCCGTAGCTGTCGGCCCGCGCGCGCGGCGGCGTCCAGATAACGCTCCAGGCTCTTGCAATACCTCCCATTCATGAGGGCAGGACGGAGCCTGCCCCTCCTGGAATTTACGGAATACGCCTGTTCATTTTCCGGAGGGTCGACCTCCGTGTCGACCTTGGAGGTTTTGCAAGAGCCTCGCTCTTCACCCAGCACCCGGGCTCCGCGCGCGAGTGCGGCCATCATGTAGCCGTTCCAAGCGGTAACGACTTTGTCGTCGAGGAGCGGTTGATCCGGGTCGGCTTGCGCGTTGAACGATGATGCGAAGGTGCCATTGGGCAGTACCAGTTCCTGCAGGACAAAATCAAAGGTGCCACGGGCCGCGTCGGCCCAGCGCGCCTCGTGGCTGAGCTGCCAGGCGTCCAGCAGGGCCTGGCTGATCCAGGCTTGGTCGTACAACATTTTTTCGTAGTGCGGTTCCTGCCATTCCCGGTCCACGGCGTACCGGTGGAATCCGCCGTGCTCGCGGTCGTGCAAGGCCCCGTCCACCACCGCGCGTAAAGCGGCGAAGGCCAGGTCGCGGGCGGCGTCGCGTTGGTCAGCTTCCAGCTGCGGTTCGACGCTGAGCCGGAATAGGAAACGGATTTTGAGGGCGTGCGGGAATTTTGGACCGTCGCCGAAGCCGCCGTATTCGGTGTCCGCTTCGGCTTGTAACTGGTCCAGGGCGGCGGTCCAGGCAGCGGGTCCTGCCGTGTGCTCCTCGGCGTGACCCGCCTGTGCCAGTGCGTGCAGGGCGTCGGTTAACGATTGCGCGTGGGCGACCACGTTGTGGCGGTCTTCAGTCCAGCCGCGGGCGGCGATGCGGGCGGCTGTGAGCAACCCTCGTTGGCCGGGCCGGTCTTGGGGCGGAAAAAAGGTGCCGCCCATGTACGGCTGCAAATCGGGCGTTAGCCAGACGTTAAGCGGCCAGCCGCCCCGGCCGGTGGTACCGGCGACAAAGGCTTGGTAAAGGCGATCAATATCGGGGCGTTCCTCGCGGTCCACGAGGATGTTGATGAAGTGTTCGTTGAGGAAAGTATAGATTTCCGGCTGCAAGAAGGTTTGTGTGTTCATCACCCGGCAGCCCCGACAGGTCAGGTAGCCGATCGACAGGAAGATGGGTTTGTCAGCTTCGCGGGCGGCCGCCAAGGTCGCGTCGGTCCACGGATGCCAGTCAATGGGGTGGTCGGCGTATTGTCGCAGGTAAGGCGATTGGGCGTCTTCCAGCGCGAACACGCCGACTACACTGGCGGCTAACCAAGCGGCAATGGCAGGGAACCGGCGAATTTTCATTACTCGATCCGGATCATGAGTTGGACGCCGACGTAGACCCCGGCCACCATGGCGGCACCGAACAGCCAGCCGGATACCGCCAGCGCGTGCACGCCTGACAGTAGCGTGCCGATCGTGCAGCCGAGGGAGATGAGCGAGCCAAACCCCAGTAACACGCCGCCGATCAGTGCCAGGATGAGATGTAGCGGACCGTACTTGCGCGGTTGGAATTGTCCGGCCACGAGTCCACCGATTGCCGCCGCGCTCACCAGACCGATCACGAACAAGGCATTGGGCGAGAATATATTGGCGGCCTCCACCGGATTGCAGCCGCGTAACGAGTCCAGTCCGGGTAAGGTATCAGAAATCCAGCCGAAACGACTTCCTGCCAGACGTGCCAAGCGTCCCCACTCGGCCGTTACGCCCAAGGGTGTTGCGCGCAGGTAAACCGCCGTGGCCAAAGCGCCGACGGACACGCCGCCCACCACGCCCGGCCAGCGTTCCACGAACACGGCACGCAAGATACCGGTCAGGGTGCGTGGCGTCGGCGGACGGGCGGGTTCCGGTTTGGCCCGTAACCAGATGACGAGTGCCAACACCGCCAGCACGCTGGCTTGGAGCAGGAGCGCCCCGGTGTAGCCCCACGATTCAGGCAGCCAGATCACAGGCGAATCCGCCATTGCCTGCATGTAGAAGAAAGGCCACGCGCGAAAGCCTAGGATGAATCCGCCGATGGCCCCCAGCAGCGCCAAGGGGGAGCGCACCGAGCCTTCTCCCAAGCGATAGAAATGGGCGCTCAAGCACGAGCCGGACAAGGCCATGCCGAGACCGAACGCCAGACCGCCCACCACCAAGTGCCAGCCCACCGGCGCAATATGCGCGCGGGGCGGTAGAAAGCCGGCGTCAGGGTAGGGGACCCAAGCCCCGTAAATCACAGTATAGCCGAGCATGCCGACCGCCAACGCCGCCAGCAAGGCCAGTACGCCGGACGCTTTACGTTCCGTAAACCAGTCCGCCAAATTACAGAAGAAGCAGAACCGGCTGCGCTGCAGCAGATAGCCGAACACGGCACCGCTCAGCAAGGCCCACGACCCGGCCCGGCCGTAGTCGTCGTGGCCGTGCAGGTAGAACCCGGCCCCCACCAGCCCCGCCAGCAAGCACAAGGCGATGCTCCAGCGCAGGGGGCGCCAGCGCGGGGGGGGAGACGGGGCTGGGGGGGTGGCCGGGATGTCCGTCATGGTGCGTTATTGTCCGGTCCAGATGGTCTGCGACGGATTTTCAATCGGCACGCCGACGGCATTGCCGTATTCGGTCCAGGACCCATCGTACTGCTTCGCCTCGTAGCCCAGGATTTGTGTGAGCGCATACCATGTGTGGGCGGACCGTTCGCCGATCCGGCAGTACACGATCACCGGCTTTGAGCCGTCGACCCCTTGTTCGGCATAGATAGCTTGTAGCTCTTCTTTGGACCTGAATTCGCCGGTGTCAGGATTAACGGCCTCGACCCAAGGCACGTTGACCGCCCCGGGTACGTGGCCCGCGCGCACGGCCAGCTCCTGCACGCCCGGCGGGGCGATGATGCGGCCGCGGAACTCGTCCGGCGACCGGATATCCAGCAGCCCATAGTTGGCTTCGCCCTTGGCGGCTTTAACCACATCCGGCAGAAACGCGCGCAGGTCTTCGTTGACCGTGGTCACCGTGTACTGTGTGCGACGGACCGTCGGGGGCACCGTCGACAGGGGGCGTCGTTCCGCGTTCCATTTCTTGCGGCCCCCGTCCAGCAGGGCTACGCGCTCGTGCCCGTAGAGTTTGAATATCCACGCGCCCCAGGCGGCGAACCAGTTGTTCGGGTCACCGTACAGCACCACATAGGTGTCGGGCGTGATGCCCAGTCGCGAGGCGAGTGCTTCGAAGTTCTCGCGATTCACGATATCGCGCGCAGGGTTGTCGACCAAGTCCGTATGCCACGACACATTTACCGCGCCCGGAATGTGGCCCGTTTCGTAGACGCCGGGTTCCACGCTCACTTCAATCAGGCGCACCGACGGATCATCAGTCCGTTCCGCCACCCATTCGGTCGTCACCAGCGGCCCAAAATCCGCCACCCCATGCTGTACCAGTCCGGCCAACACCCAACCTGCAATTAAACCTGCATACCTTATCTTCATACCTGCTACTCCTTTCGTTATTTACCACCCACAGTCAAATCCCAACAGCCAGGAATAAAACTGCATTAAATCTATCGTTAAGGTAGACTATACATGCTGTTTTCTGTCTGTCAAGCGTTGGGGTGGAATTTTTTCAGTAGGCGTTTTCCCAGGACAGGAAGGTTTTAATCAGGATTTTCAGGTCGAAGGCCAGGGACCAGTTCTCAAGGTAGAAGATATCGTATTTGATGCGTTCCTCGATGCTGGTGTTGCCGCGTAGCCCGTTAATTTGCGCCCAACCGGTCATGCCCGGTTTGTAGACATGGCGCCACATATAGCTCCCGATGTCTTCCTTGAATTGATCGACAAAATGAGGGCGTTCGGGGCGTGGCCCCACCAGGCTCATGTCGCCCTTGAGGACATTCCAGAACTGCGGGAGTTCGTCGAGATTGTACTTGCGCATGAAGGCCCCGATGGGGGTACGCCGCGGGTCTTCGGGTTGAGCCCAAACGGGGCCGGAGTCGTGTTCAGCGTCGACCGGCATGGTTCGCAGTTTATAGATGGTAAAGGGGCGGCCGTTTTCCCCGCAGCGTTTTTGCCGGTAGAAAGCTGGGCCGGGCGAGGAGTGTTTCACCCTCCACGCCAGCAGGGCGATCACGGGGGCGGCTAGGCACAGACCGCACAGCGCCCCGCCAATATCCACGAGCCGTTTGAGCCAGCGGTTGAGTGCGTGGTCCAGCGGCCAGCGCCCCATTCCCAGCAACGGTAGGCCGCCAACGGTTTGCACATCCACCCGATTGGTCAAAATACGAAACAGGTCGGGTACCAGCTGAAATTCAATGAGGGCACGTTCACATTTCAGGATGATGGCCACCATTGCTTCATGGCCAATTTGCATGGCCGACAAAATAACGTGATTAGTGCGGCCTGCCGCCAAATGAGCATCAAGGTCGTCCAGTGTGCCCAAAATTAAGTCCGGCGCAATTTCCGGGGCCGGTGATTCCTCGTCATTCAGTTTAAAGCAGCCGATCACCTTGGCGCGCAGGCGCGGGTCCTGTTCCAACTCGTCGCGTAGCAGGGCCGCGTTATGGCCGATACCCAGAATGGTAATCCAGTTGGTAATGGAGCGTCGCCGGGCCCAATGCAGCTCAAGCCGGAACAGTATGTAGCGCGCAATCAAAACGGCCAGCAGCACGGTAAAAAAGGCGAGGCCGGTAACCAAACGGGAGAATGGCGGTTCCGTACGCAGCGCAAACGCCAGAATCATAGTCAAGCCAATGCCCCACAACACCGCGCGCACCAACCGGGGAATCTTGTCGCCAAAGGTCCCTTCTTGCGGGCGCTGGTAAAGACCGAGCGCCGCAAAGATAAAGACAAAGAGCAGGGTGGCAATGGCGGCCCCTTGCCAGTAGAGCAGGAGGGGCGGCAGGTCTTCATGGAGCGGGATCCATCCGCTGAAAAAACGCAGCCAGACCGCGCACATGAAGCCTGCATAGATGGCCGCTACATCGGCGATAACGGCCAAGACCACGCAAATTATACTGAATGTGTCGCGCCGGTACATGGGGGACTAAACGGTTTCCGGATCGGTGAAGGTGACTTTGGCGAGATAGGGCAGTTCGCGGTAGTGATGGTCATAATCCAGCCCGTAGCCCACCACGAAGTGATCATCAATCGTAAATCCGACGTAATCAGCTTCGACCGGCACAACGCGGCGACTGGGCTTGTCCAGCAAAGTGCACGTCTTGACGCTGCGTGCCCCTTTATTGACCACCTGTTCCCGGGCAAAGGCCAGTGTGCGGCCGGTATCCAAAATGTCGTCGACCAGCACCACGTCCGCATCGGTTACATCCACGGATATATCCTTGGTTATGCGAACCTGCCCCGAGGATTCGGTGCCCGACCCATAGCTTTCCAGCGTCATGAAGTCGATGCGCGGATGCAGTTGGTGGAGGTAGAAGTCACGCACCAGGTCGGCTAGAAACATGAAGCTGCCGCGCAGAATGCCGATCATAACCAAGTCCTCACTACGGCAATCCGCCGCCAATTCCAGGACCATGGCATCGACGCGCGTGCGAATTTGCCGGTCGGTGAACACAATGTCGTTAATGTGATGGGAATTCATAATAGCCGCTTCGTTATTTACTTTAGGGTGAACGTTGTGCATGTTATACCCCGCATACGCCATAAGGGGAAGGATGTAAGTCATGAAAAAAATCGCATATCAGTATGCTGCTGTCACGATGCGTCGGGCTCGCCCCCATCGTGCTGTGTCCCGTCGGAGGAACAACCTGTGGATCGGAGTGTGGAGCTTGGCTTTGTTGGGGGCCGCCGCAGCGTTGGTGGGATGTCGGGTTGGTTCGGCCGATTCGGTATCCCGCAATGTGGGCATCAATGTGGCCGGCCTTTACCGGGGTCAGATTAACGGGCGGCTCGTGAGTCGGCATACGGGATCGGCCATTCGGCACTTCAACGTGGTGCAGGACGGATCCCGCTTGCAGGCCATCGACAACCATGGAATGGTTTTTCGCGGTGATATCGGAGCAGTGGCCCCAACAGACGGCGGCGAGCGGACGGCCTCATTTACCTTGCGTGGCTCAACGACAGCGGGCGCGGAGGGTATTATTAGCGGATCGTTTCGTGTCGAGGCGGGCGGCGTGCGTATGCAGGGAACGTGGTCGGAGCCACAGACCTTTGGGAACGTCAACGGATTGGCCACGAATGTGCCGCAGGAGGATCCCGATCCGGATCCCGATCCCGATCCCGATCCCGATAATAACAATAATAACGCCTCCACCGTCCCACCAAACTTGGGTATCGACTTCCCGCTCCCCCCGCAGCCCTGACCATCCTTTACCACTCAATGGGAGACGAACTTATGCCTAAGCCTGAAGTGCCCTCGGGAAAAGAAGCGCGAAAAAAAGCCGACACCCTAGCCGATATCCGGGCGTTGTTGGTGGATCATCGCCCGCAATGTTTCATGTGGTTTAGCCGCCTGCTGGAGCGGGACGTGGCCTTTCTGTTGCATTCCGATCTGGTCGAGTCGTTCGATGCGTTTTGCGACTCGGAGGAAGGCGCTCCTCTGAAAGATACACCGCTGCGCAAATTGGTGCACGCGGCTCAGGAAGCGGTCCTGTTACACGACACGATTTATTTTTCTGTGCGCACGGGGGTGGGCGTCTGGCGCTTTTTCCTGTTCGATGTGGGCGAGATGGATTGCCGCGCGATCGACGCGCACGAATATTTGCAGGCCACGGAACGCCGCATTGACCAGGACCAGGAACCGGACGCACGTGTATTGGAGCTGGATTTGTCGCCCTTTGATCGCGGGCTGCCGCGACTGCGCGATCCCCGCTCCATCGGCAAAGGCGTGGAATTTCTGAATCGCCACTTATCCAACAACATCTTTGAGGACACGGATACCGGTGACGAGAGATTGTTCCGGTTTCTCAGCCTGCACGAGGTGCAAGGGCAGCCCCTGATGATCAATCGCCGCCTGAAAAGCGTGCACGACCTCCAAGCGGCGTTATCGGAGGCCGACACCCTGTTGGCCGAACACGACGACGGTACGACGTGGGCCGAGCTGGAAACGGAACTGATGCTCATGGGCTTTGAGGCCGGTTGGGGACGGACCGTGGGTCGGATACGGGAAACAATGAACCTGCTATCCGACATCCTGGAAGCGCCTGAACCCAAAGCGCTGGCGGAGTTTCTGGCCCGGCTACCGATGATCTTCAATATCGTGATCTTGTCCCCGCACGGTTATTTCGGGCAATCCGGTGTGTTAGGGATGCCGGACACGGGCGGGCAGGTGGTCTATATTTTGGATCAAGTGCGTGCGCTCGAGCGCGAAATGAAGCGGACGATTCACGAACAAGGACTCGATTTTGAACCCCACATCCTGATCGTGACCCGCTTGATTCCCGAAGCGCAAGGGACCAGCTGCGACCAGCGGCTGGAACCGGTGATGGGGACGGAGCATACCCACATCCTGCGCATCCCCTTTCGTGAGCCATCAGGTGAGGTGATCCCGCACTGGATTTCACGCTTCAAGATTTGGCCTTATCTGGAGCGGTTCGCTTCCGAGGCGGAACTGGAAATCCGGGCGCAGATGGGCGGCCGGGTGGACTTCATCGTGGGCAATTATTCCGACGGCAATCTGGTGGCGACCCTGCTCAGCGAACGGCTGGGGGTGACGCAATGCAACATCGCGCATGCGTTGGAGAAAACCAAATACCTGCACTCGGCCCTCTACTGGAAGGACCACGAAGCGGAGCACCATTTTTCCTGCCAGTTCACGGCCGACCTCATCGCCATGAACACGGCGGATTTCATCATCACCAGCACCTACCAGGAGGTGGCGGGCACGGCCGAAAGCGTGGGCCAGTACGAAAGCTACGGGTGCTTCACGTTGCCGGGCCTGTACCGGGTCTTGAAGGGCGTGGACGTGTTTGATCCCAAGTTCAATATCGTGTCGCCCGGCGTGAACGAGGACATCTTTTTCCCGTACGACCAGGAAGACCGCCGTATTGCGGATATCCAGAAGGCCGTGAAGGAGGTGGTGTACGGTGCCGCCGGTCCCACGGCCCGGGGCGAGTTGGCGGATCCGGATAAGCCGTTGATCTTCACCATGGCCCGGCTCGACCCGGTCAAGAATGTACGGGGCCTATTGGAATGGTACGCCCAAAGCCCGGACTTGCAGGCGAAAGCGAATCTGCTGATCGCGGGCGGCTACGTGCAGGCGGACCAATCGCGCGACGCCTCGGAACGGGACCAGATCGAACGCATGCACGCCGTGCTCGACGAACATGATCTTGACGGGTGCGTGCGCTGGGTGGACATGCAGACCGACAAGAACAAGGTGGGCGAACTCTACCGGCTGGTAGCCGACACGCGCGGCGTCTTTGTGCAGCCGGCTTTATTCGAGGCCTTCGGCCTGACAGTGCTCGAAGCCATGGCCTCGGGGTTGCCGACCTTTGCCACCTGCTATGGTGGTCCGCTGGAAATCATCGAGCACGGGAAATCCGGTTTCCATATCGACCCCAACCACGGGGCGGCTGTGGCGACGGCCCTGGCGGAATTTTTTGAGCGGGCGGAATCCGAATCCGACTATTGGCCAACGATGTCGCAGGGCGGCATCGACCGGGTCCAAGCGCGCTATACGTGGTCGTTGTACGCGCAGCGCCTGTTGGCCTTGTCACGGATCTACGGTTTCTGGAAACACATTTCCGGCATCAAACGCGGGGCCACCCGGCGTTACTTGGAAATGTTCTATCAGCTCATGTACAAGCCGCGCGCGGCGGAAGTGGAGTAAAGCGGGCCATGCCACCACCCACTCGATCTAAACGTAAAGGCAAGGACTATGCCTATTTAGTCTTCAGCGGTGCGGCTATGGGTGCGGCCGATGTGGTGCCCGGCGTTTCGGGCGGGACCATGGCGTTCATACTGGGCGTGTATGAAGAGTTGATCCATACCATTAAGTCCGTGAACACGACTTTTCTGCGTTTATTGTGGCAACGCCAGTTCCGCGCCGCCTGGCAACATGTTAACGGTTCGTTCATTGTGGCGTTGGGCGGCGGGTTGGGAACGGCGATATTAGCCTTGGCGCGCTTACTCTCCTGGTTGCTCGAACAGCACCCCGAATTGCTGTACGCCTTTTTCTTTGGCTTGGTGGTGGCCTCCATCGTGGCCATCAGTGCGCATGTGCATTGGCGCCCGTCCATGTGCGCGACCCTGGTGGTCGGGACGGCCTTGGCCTATATCGTGGTGGGATTGGTTCCGCTGGACATGCCGAGTCACCCGGTGACCCTGTTTCTGAGCGGGGCCGTTGCGATTTGTGCGATGATCCTGCCCGGTATTTCCGGCTCGTTTATTCTCCTTATTCTCGGCCAGTACGCGACCATTTTGAACGCGGTCAGCACGCTTGATGTGCGTGTGCTGGTACCGGCCGCGATCGGCATGGCGGTGGGTTTGTTATCGTTCGCCCGCCTGTTGAGCTGGCTCTTGAAGCATTACCACCAGGTTACCGTAACGTTGCTGGTTGGCTTCATGCTCGGCTCGTTGCGCCGCATTTGGCCGTTTAAGGAAACGCTGGAATACATGCAAAACCGGCACGGCGAATGGGTGCCGCTCCAGCAGGTGAACGTGTGGCCGGATATCGCAACGCCCGTGGCCTGGGCGGCCTTGGGCTTGGCCGTATTAGGCTTCCTGTTGATTAGCCTGCTGGACCACCAACAATCGGGCCATAACCCCTTCATTCGCTTATGGACGCGATCCGGGAAAGGACCGGCTAGAAGCACTGCTTCAAGCCGCCCCCCGTCGCGGTAAAAGGCTTGGATAGCTTTCGGCGAGAATGAGCTTCCTTTGAGTATGGACGGTTAACGTCTGCTCGTGGTAGCGTCTCGCATCAATCATTCATTAGGGGAGGGAGTCTGATCATGGGTATGTTCGATACGACAGGCCAGGTGGCAGGCGATTCGGGTCGCAGTGAAAACACGCTGAAGAAATTGTGGCGCATGAATACGGCGCTCAGCCATCAGGAACCTGACCGGGTTCCCGTCAGCGACTTCTTCTGGGGTAGTTTCATCGAGCGGTGGCGAAAAGACCTCGGCCTGTCGGCCGACGCTAATCCGTACTACCATTATGATTTGGATTGGATCGTGACCGTGCCGAACATGGACCCGTTCATCCGCTCGTTCGAGACCTTGAAAGAAACAGCGGACGAGGTGGTGGTTCGTACCGGTTTCCTGGCGCGTATGCGCAAAGTTTTCGAATTTCCCATGCCTGAGTTCGTCGGCTGGGATACCGACACGCTGGAGAAATTGGAGGCGCTGGAGTTTGATGATCCGTGGGATCGGCGGCGCTATTTCGAGGCCGGGGACAACCAGATTGCGGGCGTGGGCGACGGGTTCCAGCGCAACTCGCCGCCGTGGCTGGACACCGTGAAGTCCCTGTGGCCGGACTTTCCCGTCTACGGCAGCATCATTGAATGTTCCGAGTGTATGACCCGCTTGATCGGTCCGGAAAACCACATGTTGTGGATTGGCGAGGAGGCGGAACGCATGGGAGCGATGCTGGACCGTGTGGGCGCGTTCTACCTTGAGTGCGCCAAGGCTCAGATTGAGGCGGCCAACGGCTTGCTCGATGGCTTCGTGATCTGGGGTGACGTGGCCTACAAGTACGGCACCTTTATGCGGCCGGATTATTGGCGCGCCCATTACAAACCCTGGGTAAAAGCCATTGCGGACCATTGTCACGCGCACGGGCTCAAGGTCATCTACCACGGTTGCGGCAACGTGGGTGCCATCCTGGGTGACTATGCCGATATCGGGATCGACGCCTACAACCCGCTTGAGGCCAAGGCCGGTATGGACTGCGTGGCACTACGCCGCACCTACGGGCACCGGATCGGTTTCTGCGGCAACAGTGATATGCAGGTTTGGGAAACCGGCGACCGTGAAAAAATTCGGCGCGAGGTGCTGCGCAAGCTCAATGCGGCCAAAGGCGGTGGTTACATCTTCCAGTCCGACCATTCCGTGGCCAGTAACATCTCCGGGCAGACCTACGATTACATCGTGAATCTCGTTAGGGAATATGGCACGTACCCGCTTGAATTGGGCGAGTACGAGGAGGGTATACGCGCACATGAATAAGCCCGTGGATGAGGTGTTTTGGGTTACGGACTATCAGGCCAAGGGTGATGGCGAATCGGTCGATACCAGCGCCATTCAGGCGGCGATTGATGCCTGCCATCGCGCCGGTGGTGGTCGGGTGGTGCTGCCCCCGGGGCGCTACGTCACCAGTACGCTCTATTTGAAAGACCAGGTGCGACTCTGTCTGCAAGGGGGTGCCGAGCTGCTGGGCAGCCGGAAGGCTGCGGACTACCCGATGGACAATCCCGGTTCGGGCGAGATTGGCGAACCCTGCAGCGGCGAGGTGCTGAGCGGTAATGAGTATATCCAGGCGCTGATCGTGGCGCATAAGGCCTCCAATGTGGCCATTGAAGGCACCGGCGTGATTGATGGGCGTGGACAGCAAGACGCCTTCCCCGCGCTGATCAACGGTAAGAAAGACGGTACACAGCGCCCCATGCTGATACGTTTCGTGCAATGCACGAACATACGGTTTCACCAAGTGACCCTGAAGGACGCGAGCTCCTGGTGCCTGCATCTGGTGGATTGTGATGATGTGCATATTCAAGCGATCAAGATTTCCAATCGCGCAAACCGCAACAATGACGGAATTGACCTGGACGGTTGTGGCAACGTGTTCATTGCGGATTGCCAAATCTCCGCGAAAGACGACGCCATCTGCCTTAAGAGCAGCTCCGGCCGGTCGTGCGAAAATGTGTTCGTGCGCAACTGTGTGCTGAGCAGTGACACAGCCGGCATCAAACTCGGCACTTCCTCGCGGGCAGGATTCAAGAATGTGATCGTTTCCGATTGCGTTATCCGCAAAACCGCGATGGCGGGCATCAAGCTCATCTGTGTGGATGGCGGTACGCTCGATAACGTACACATGCATGACCTTGTGATGGAGGATGTGGAGGGGCCGATTTTTATCCGTTTGGGTAATCGTGGTGCCGCCTACTTTACGCCCGAGCCCGATGGCGGTCCCATTCCCGTGGGTTGTCTCCGTAATGTAACCCTCCGCAATATTCAAGCCAGAGTAAGGCTGGCGCCGCCGGACACCGATGAGGTGCAGGAGCACTTGCGTCCGTTTCTACGCGGAGGCCCGCGCACACGCTTGGGTATGCTCATGACCGGCATACCGGGACACCCCCTCACCGGGCTGAAGCTGGACAATATTGATATACTATTTCCCGGCTTGGGCGATGTCGATCCCCGGCAGCCACCTGTGCCGGATGACGAAAAACGCTATCCAGAGCAGTGTTTCTTTGGGCCGCTACCCGCCTACGGCCTGTTTCTGCGGCATGCCGAGGATGTCGAGCTAAGCCGCATCCGCCTGCGCTATGAAGGGCACGAGAAGCGACCCGCCATGATTTTAGACGACGTCCATGAATGCAGTCTAAAAGATGTCACGCTCCAAGCGGACGGCGCGTGTGCCATGCAGATGCAGAGCGTGTCCGACATCGCGGTGTCCGGCTGCCGGGTGCGGGGCAAGCCTGCGTCTTTGATTGCGGCCGATGCGGAAGATCAAAGCCGCATTTGCCTGGACCACAACCGCCTTGATCAAGGCACGCAACCCTTCTCGCTGCCGTCATCAACCATATGAGCAGCGGACATCATGTCTCTCTCCTTAAAAGCCAAACCCCGCTACAAAAATCGCCTTCCGCTGTCCACCTGAATGCACCGTCAACGACCTGCACACGGTGTTCGTTTTCCGCAAGCTCGTACTCATCCCCGGCCCAACCTGCTGATTCCGATAACAAGGGCAATGTACGATAGGCCCACCAGCAGGGCAACGGACAGGCCCTTGGCATCGAATGGCTGTAGTTTGCCAAACTCCCAGTCGGAGCCGGGCCACAGTTTCTCGTGATCGAAACGGGCCGGGTCGTCGATGGTTGCTTGAACGGCCTTGCGGTCCTCTTCCGGATCAGGGTGAACCGGCGTACGTTGTTTGGCGTAGAAGGCGTCCAGATCGCGTTTTTCCATGGGCGGGGTCAGGAAGCCGACTAGGATAACCGCTGCAAACGGAAAGATCAGGCGAAAGATCAGGCTAAGCATCTCAACCCGGGACGGCGTCATGGCCTCCAAGTTGACGCCCAGCTTGTACATAATCCAGAGTTCGGGTTTGAAAAAGCCATGACCGTAGCGCCGACATTGGTCGTCCACTCGGAAGTCGTTGTCCCAGAAGACCGCGCGTGACTGCGGGGCATAGGTCTGCACAAAGGGATCCCCAACGGCTAACGGCTCAGGCCGCGCGGTCGTCGCCAAGCCTTCAGCCTTCATGCGTTCCCATTGCTCAATGCGCTCGAGACGCGCCGTCACGTCGTGCTCGCCGGCGATGTAGCGCTTTTCGACCAGCGGCGATCGTGTGTCCATGAGCAGCGTCTCGTTGTAGCGCGCGCCCGGCCAGATCATGACGATCGACGGGATAACAATCGTCAGCATGAGCGCCGTCCCCATAGAAGCCCAGACCGCCGCCGCGTTGGTCCGTCGCCACACGAAACCCATTAGCATGGCCGGCCCGCAGCAGAGATTGATCAGAATCATGAATTTCAACATGCGGAACACGTTGGTAGCGTGTATCGCAAATAGCACGGCACCAATAATGTACACCAATGTCAGAATACGCCCCACGGTTACGTAATGCGTCTCGCTCCGGTTCGGAACGAGTGGTTTGTAGATGTCATGGGTGAGTAGCCCGGACACGGTCATCATGTGCATATCGGCGGATGACATAAATGCGGCGGCTAAGCAAGCGATCATCAATCCGAGCAACCCTACGGGCAGCAGGGTCTGTGCCGCCTGGCCGAAAAGCAGGTCTGGATCGCCCGTTGATTCGCCGAAAAGTCCGATTATCAGCAGGGCCAGTACAATCCAAAAGACCTGGCTCGCGCCACGCATCAAAAGTCCGCTTAGACCGCCGTAGCTGGCTACCTTGTCGGTGCGGGCGGCGGCAGCGACCACTAGATTGTTAGAGAAGGCAATGTTGCCGGCCATGCCCATGAATCCGAGCAGTAGGATGTTGTACCAAGTAAATTCCACCCAGCCCGGCGCTCCGAAGATTTCAAGCATATTCCCCGGTAAAACCCGGTGCAGGGCCTCGAAGGGGCCCAGTAGCCCGGAAGTACCATGCATGGTGTTCAGATGGGACATCCCGAAGGGCACCAGCATGACGGTCAGCAGGAGAATAAATATCCCCTGCATCGTGTCGGTATAGACGGCGGCTTCCAGTCCGCCCGCCACGGCATAGAGAAACACGATCACGGCAATAACGATGATCAGGGCCGTTCGATTGAGATAACTAAAATGGCTGGATGGCCGCATATCGCGCAGCGTGTCGAGCTCTGCTTGTTCTGCTGCAGACAACAATTCCAAGGGTTGACTGGACAAAAACGAGAGCCGCTGGGCCAGGTCGTATTCCGCCCGCTCCTCGACCGTCAAGGCCTCAAGCGGTTTTTCGGTAATCGCTCTGATCGTGGTTGACGTGGCATAGAGCCCCATGCCGCCCACCATGAGGAACATACAGGCCTGGGCGATGGCATACAGGCCGGCCAGTCGGCGGGAATGAAAGCGCTGGGTGAAATAGCCGGCCATGCTCATCAAACGCGAGCGGCGCAACCATTTTGGGAAAAGCCAGGCCAGCGGATAGGAAAAGATGCCGTTCACCGTCTGCTGGATACCCCCGGTAACCCCGTTCATGCCCACGACCGCAACGGCGTTCACCGCCCCTTCGCTGCTGGTTGCCTGTCCAAACTGCGAAAAGGTCTGGAAGAACTGATTGAACTGACGCCCGCCCAGGAAGTAGTCCTCCTGGGTCGATATCTTCCTCATAACCTTTAGCCCGATGCCAACCACGATCCCGAAGTAAGCCAGGATCACTACGATATCCAAAATATGCATCCCTAAAAACTGCATTTGCACGATTCTCCTGCTGGGGGGAAGGGTTTTCTGTCAACAAAACAAGATGCCATCAGCACCGTGGAGGTGGACTCTAGCCGAGACCCTGGCCCGTACCAATATTTTTCTGTTAGTCTGCATTTTCCTGACGAGCCGGTTGCGCTGTAAGAAGTTGATGGAGTATGTGCTTCGGGGGAGCGTGTGTGGAGGCTGTTGTTGAGTATGAAGGGACTTTGTCATGTCGAGCGTAGCGTAGCGAAGTCGAGACATCTCCGTCTTCGCCAGTCACCGCCAGTTTTTTAGGCACTTGCCGAGACG
>PWVE01000232.1 GCA_003562335.1 PVC group bacterium | reverse complement strand
TCCGGGTGCTGGTCAGGCTCTCCCGGGCAGGCTTGGCACCCGCAGGGCTCCGACAGAAGGTTTCTAACTCACCTCATGTTCGTTGTCCTCCTTCTCCAAGCTTCTTGGCATAATCCCCTTTCTTGCTCAGTAGGCACCGAACTCTGGACGATGATACGGGGACGCCAAAGATACAGCACGGCTTTCAATCTTGCTCGTAAATCTTGTACACGCGCAGCATGGTTGGTTCCGGCCAGGGACGCGGGATGGGCTGGTCGCGATTGTTACCGGCATGTTCCTGCCGCAGGATGTAACGGACGCCCTCCTCGCCGCAACCCCCCTTGTCCCCGATCAGGTTCACGGCCATGGGTCCGCCGGCGCGGCGTAGAGACTCAATAGGTGGCACAATGAAATCCGATTCCGGTTTGAGCAGGTATTGTCTCCAAGCCGGTGCTGCCGGGGGATCGCCGCGCTCGACGGTCTCGAGCGTCTGCTCATCGAGCTCAAGCCGCTCATGCTTGCCATCGTGCCGCACATCTTGATACAACCTGCCTTCACCTGCAAGGGATACGGCGCTGCCGTTGGCCAGCGAAGGGATGGCGCCCGCACCGGCAAACGGGTGCCAACGGTATGCCCAATCGGTGGCTTGCACGCGATGCCATCGACCGGCTTCCTCATCGAAGCGCGCGTTGTATATCTGGCTGTTGCCGTCTTCATCGAACTTATGATAGGTGATCACCGGGAGGTTGCGCGAATCCCAGCCCATCCCGAACGCCATGTTGCTGATCCCCCTGTTGGGTCCGGCCGGATCGACCAGCAGTTCCTCGGTACCCGCGCGAAAAGGCGGCGAGACAGGGGTGCCGGCAGCCGTCTCCCACTCGTCGAGGTCTGCTCCGCGGGTGCGCGCATAGGAGAGCGAGTGGTTGCTGGCATGGCAGGGTGTGTCGCGCCATACCCACAACAGGTGCCACCGCCCGTCCGGGCCCGGTAAGGGGCCGCCCGGACCGTGGATATAGGCGTTCATGCGGCCTCGCCCGTCAAGCAAGGGGGTGTCGAAAGCCGGTTCCCAACTTCGGGTCTCGGGATCGTACACATTGATTCGCTGGTCGCCCGCGCCCGAGCGACCTTGACGATAGGTGAAAAGCAACCGGTGATCCGGCAACAGTTCTTGCGGGTAGAAAGTAGGATATTCGGGCCGTTCCTGTTCCGACACCATGTGCAGGCGCTCGAACGAGCCGATGTCGTGAGGCCTCTCCGAGCGGTAGTATATCTTGTGTGGCGGCGACGGCGGGCCGCTCTGCAGGCTTCGCCTGTAGGCGACGATGTGAATGTATCCGTCGCGGTCCACAGCCAGCGCCAGCCTGCCGTGTCCACCGGTGGCCCAGCCCATCCGGACGGGAAAGGAATTAAAAGCCCATTGCTTGGAACCGATTCCCCTTTGAGCAATTTGCAGGCGGCGTTCATGGTCATAATAGAGAACATATTGCAGACCGTCACAGGTCAAAAGTCGCGGCGGCGCAATGCGGTGCACCGACCAAGTCAACCCCACATCCATCTCTTCCAGAATGACAGGAAACGACTGCTCCGCTCCCGCCGCTTCGTCTGCGGTCTCCGATGCTTCCAGTGCATTGAGGGTCCAAAGCAACAGAACACAAGCCACGGCCGGCAAACATGTCCTAAATAAACTCCGCACCGAAGTTCTTGAGCCCTTTACCAATCTTGTTCCTTGCATGGCATCGTCCTCTTTCCTCGTTTCACTTTCTTTGTCCAGTTCAGAATCGAAGCCGGTAGTCGGCTGGCGATTCTGTCTCTACGTGTACCGCCACCTGTCTGAACCCATGTATGCTTCCTCCTTCGTGAAAGGATATTCCCTTGGCGTTCCCGAACTCGATTGTAAGAATCGAATTCCCGTCTCTTACCATCATCACGCGGTCATGACCCTCATTCACCTCAAGCTCATCGCCATCAGCGAGCAAAAGAGGGATCTGCTCGATATAACTCTCCGATTCTTCCCCGTCTGCCTTGATGCTGCGGACATGGATGTGATCCTCGCCGAACAAGATCCTGCGCTCGCCGATGCCTGTCTTATAGATGACCTCAAAATCTCCGTCCGGCAGGTCACGCGTACCCATTTGCGGCTCGATTTCCGCGTTGTTCACAAGATAAACCGGGGAGATGCCGCCTCCCTCACGGGGAAACGAATCCCCGGCGCGACGCGTCCCCCAGGAATGCTGCCTAGATTCCGGGTCCGATTGCAGCATCATACCATGTTTCGGGTGCCATATCAGGCCCAGGCCGCATCCTTGGCGATTCTTGAAATGCTGCGAGAAAAGGGAGGAAACTGGCGTGGTCTGGTTAAAGGCAGCATAATAGGCCGGGCGGCGTACGAAGGTGAACACCTGGCCCTTGCGGTCGTCCATGCGCTGGTGGACAAAGCGATCACGAGCGATATACGGCAGCTTTTCGCGCGCTTCCGTACGCTGTTCCTCGTTGGGGAACCATCTATTGTGGCGGTGATGCAGGAATGCATATGCTGAATATCCGCCCAACGGATCCGGGGCGCCCCATTTTTCATGCAATTGACGGCGGATTTCGCTAAGATATTGCTGCTGTTCTTCAACCGTAAAACTAAAGGCGCGTGCCAGGGGAACAACCTCGGCCAGCGGAATCTCTATGGGAGTGAATGCCCCTCGTCGCTGCCTGCTCTCGATTGCCCGGTTGAGGAAGAACACATGCCCATCCGGCTGCAACACTGCATTATACGACAGCCAGTCGTTTGTCCGTTCGTATTCGTACCGCATGATATCGCCGAATGTCCGGAACCTTTCTTCCCCAGCACCCGGAAGCTGGCGCTCACGGCCGTAGTGCCATATCATATGCACATTGCTGTGGTGTGTGCCTAAATAATATCCCCAGTCAGGGCCGATATTCTCATACATATAGCCTGCAGGACTACAAAACTCGTCAAGAGCCCTGCGCATCCGGTACCCGAGCTTCTTCTCCATCTCCCCGTCATCAAACAGGTTGAGATACGCCAGCGCTCCGGCGAAGACATTGGTGTACTGGTTCGAATAGATTGTAGCCCGCTCCCAGCGCCAACCATCAAGCAGCACCATGATCGCCTTCCGTTGCGCCTTCAACACCTGTTCATACACCTTGTCGTCGATCGCCGGACCATCTTCAAGCATCCTGATCGATTCAGCCATGAACTTTGTGGCAAAGGCTGTACCGGCCAGGTGCCAGTCCTCAAAGCCGTACTCGCTGAACTTGCCTTCCTCGCTTTGACGGCTGACCCAGAACTCCATCGCCGCCTCAATTCTCCTGCGGAGGGCCTCGTCGCCATAGTAGGGATTCCAGGGCGCATCCCTGGTGTAAAACCACGTCAGCGAGGTTATATTCTCCATGATCCGGGCATTGTGAGGGCGGTTGTCGCCCGGCCGCCGATACAACGCCCTGTCAATGAATCCGCGGTGCGGATCTTCATCGCGCACCGCATTGGCCAGGCTGTGGAGATGCGCAAGGTGATAGACAAGCCGGCCGTTCATGGCCCGTGCCCATTGGATGTCCCCGTCATCCACCGTGTCCGGTGAAATGGACGCCCAGTCCACTGGCGCAACAGCGGGTAAGTTTTTCCTCACCCAGATGCGGCCAGACTCAACAGGAGTGATATCGCGATCGTCATTTACCACCACGTGATAGACCCCCAGTTTGTCGCCCGTAATATCCGAGATCGCCAACTTCTTCCCCGTCTGCCCTTCGAGTGGCGTGCCATCAAGATGCCATTGGTAGGCAACATCACCTGCCGGATTATTCAATGAAACAGGCCCCAGTACGACACGGGCTCCGGGCTCGACATCTTTTACTTTCGGCAGATCCTCCGCAAAGGGATCGGCGAGCAACCACCGGTCTTCTCGCGCTAATATTCCATTATTCTCATGGCGGGAACTATCCACCGCAATCTTGTCTACCCCTTCATTCAACTTCCAGTGGCCGGCTTCATCACCCAGTGAAACATATCGATTATGATAAATATTGCAGACTTCCTCAGATGGAAGAGCCCTGTCGTATATGCGTATATCAGATAATTTTCCATCAAAATATCTGCGGAAATTTGAACCGTTGAAATTTGCGCCGAACTGCAATCCGTCAGTGGTGTCACGGATTGTCAGGTCCGCCCTTTTTTCCGCTTCGAGTTTGCCGTCAAAATATAATCTGGCAATGCCTTCATCCCTACAGTAGGATCCGACGATGTGGTGCCATCTGCCAATCTCGATATCCGATGAGAATATGACGTTTACCTCCTCCGTTCCCCTTAGCGTCATGAGAACACCGTTGCCTTGGACATTTCTCCTTATCTGATAGGTCCGGTCTCCCTTGCCGACAAAGTGGTTGTATGCCTCCCCCCAAATGTTGACCTTCACCCAGAAGGCCATAGTGAGCGCATCCGTCACGCTTATGGCTTCGTCATCATCAACCACAACATAATCACCTTTACCATCAAACCGCAGCGCCAACCAATCATCACTCCGGCTTGCATCTTGAGTATGCGGCAACGTTTTCGGATCGATATTCGCCATTGCCAGATGCATCGGCCCGGGATGCACATCCTCGGCATACAAGATCGCCCAGGTTCCGTCATAGCAGAACAATTGCGGACGTGTGCGCTGTTCCGTCCGTATCTCCACAATGGGGTTCTCAGGGTTCATTACGTAGGGTCCCAGGAAATCTTCCGACCACGCCAATCCGATTCCCGGCTGACCATCCCACGTTCCCGAAAACACCGTGTACCAACAATCTCCCGCGAATACCGGCCGGTGCGCAGGCACGAAATCACCCTTGACCTCCACCGCTTCAAACGGTCCGGCCAGATGATCGCTGCGCATCAGTACGCGTTCATACGTCCGCTGGCCGGATGCTCTCCCTTCACCTGTACGCACCGTTCCGCTGATCAGGATGTAATACTGCTCCTGGTGGTACATGGCCCATTCGGGATATACCCGTCCGTACGCCTGTAGTTCCTCAGGACTGGACTGCATCCGGTCCGGTATTGCCGCGGCAAATTCATTGATCGTAAACGTCGGCCCGGAAACATATTCCCAGTCCACCATATTGCGGCTGTGGACGGTTCCCATCGCCCGGATTCCCGGATAATCGCCCTCGGCATCCCCGAAATAAACCACCCAGCGGCTCGATCGCGGATCATAGAGCATCGCCCGCGGCATCCCCCGACGCGAGCCCTGCCAGTCCTGTAGCTTGTAAAGCACCGGGTTTCCCTCGTACTCCCGCCAGTCCACGAGGTTGTTGCTGAAGGCTATACTTCCGGTTTGTTCGGTGGCGATCCGATCGGCGCTCACTCCCTCCCGAACCTTGATTTCAGCGACCGGGCCAGAGCGTCCGGTCCCGGGTGCCGGACTCGAGTTGAAAATCACCCCCACGCCGTCAGCAACCGGAAACACTCCCCGTGGTTTGAAACGGTATCCCCAGTTGCGATCCTGGTCCAGTACCGGTTCGTCGAGCGTATACCACGCTTCTGGTGTCGTCGGAGGGGGCGGCACTTGCATAGCCTCCTCCTGACCGGGTCCTATCAATCCCGCCATCAATTTATTATGACTTATTCCGCCATCCCGGCCGCTCTGCGCCCGGGCAACTCCATTCCACGCCAAGAAGAGTATTCCGAACACCAGCGCCCATCCTAAAGTCTTCATGCTCACCCTTTCGCTAAACCGGGGGTTTCATCTGCCGGAAACCTTTATTTCAAACTGTAGCGACTACCGCTAACTGCCAATGATGCATTGGCCTGGACGTAGACTATAGAGCCGCTGATGCGAGCAGTTGGTCCAGCGTGGCCATTTGGGCCAGGCGGGCCAGGGCCTCGGGGCATCCGGCAACGTCGTCGGCGAGTCGCTGGCGACGTTGCCATGCGGCGCTAACCTCCTTGCTGTCGGATTGGGGCATGATCAGGCCGTTGTACGTCACACCGTCGGCAGCACCGCTTATGTGCAGGGCCTCTTTGCCGTATGCGATCTGGATGTCATGGGTTCACTCCTGTAGGTTTGGTGTTCACGCCAAGGTGGCTCGTGTGAAGATGGTTGTCGTGATACTGTTTTGTTTCGTTGGGGGTCAGTTGGCACGTGCAATCGGTCAAACCTTGCTGATTGTACTCCTTCTTGCTTGTCCAATCCAAGTGACCACAGCGTTGCTTTGCACCGCTGTGGTTCCGTCAACGGTTCCCTTCCGAAATGGCTGCCATGCCGTTCTGCGACAGCCAGAAAATCTGGTCCGGGGAAAGAACCGCATCCCAAAGGGCCAGTCCAACCGTCAGGCCATCGAAATAATCGAGCGGATTGCGGTCCGCGCCGTGGGCTCGTGCTCCGACCCGAACGACGCCCTCCGAGCGGTATAATGAGGGAACGGAGGCGACATGCTCCCTAAGCAAATTCCCACGCGTCAGTTCCACGCCGCCGAGGAAGACGCGCAACGTGCCGCTTCCGCCACCCTCGTAGGTAAAGGCCAGATGCCGCCAGGTGTCGTCCCAAACGTCCGATTTCGCCGACTTATACACGACCCTCTTGCCCGAATCCCAGGTCCCGTCGCTCGAAAGCCAAACCTGGAACCGGCCTTCGCGAGCGACGATCGCCCACGAACGCTGGTTCGGGGCGCCGCTCCACCACTGGCCGACAATATAGCGGTTGGAATCGGCGGGCGGGCCCTTGGCCCAGACGGAAACCGTAAGGGCGTCCGTGGACGTCAAGTTGGCATCCAAATCCACATGCCGGCCCGTGGCGTTGTCGAACGACCGCTTGCCGTCGTAAGCCGGCGGCACGTCCGTACTCCACGCCGCCTTGGTTGCAGTGCCGGCGACCTCGCCGAAGCGCGGGGCGGCATCGCCATCGAAATCCCATGCAGACGTAGGCTCAGGCGGCATGACCGCCACCGGGGGCGGCGGCGGTGGCCCCAGCACGTCGTAAAAGGCCAGGGCGAGCGTCTTGCCGGCTTCGGCGGCAAGCTCGCGGTCGTAGTGCATGCTCGGCTCGTGGGTGAAGGAGGCAGGCACGCTCAGGCCTTCCTCCTGCATGACCCAATGCCGGAGCCTGCCGGGACCGATGCCCATGGTGCGCGGGCGGCAGGTGGGCAGGCTACGGGCCCGCAACGCCACCGCGTAGTCGGAGTTCATGCCCTCGGCCGTCGCCCGCCAGTCGCCCGGATCGTGCGGGCAGCCGCCGTGGAAGTCCCAGGCGTAGTCGGCGCGGCCGCCGGTGTCCTTCTTCATCGCGGCGGTGACGACGTCGATGCTCCGGAAGCGGCCGGCCGTGTTCCACACGCGGTTGTGATTGGCCACGCCCGCGGCATACAGTTCCGGACTACCGGCGAATCGGGCGTAGGTGTACCGCGGCACGCCGTGCAGGTGGAACACGCGGCCGTCGGGATTGACCATCGGATACACGAAGAAGACGGCCTTGTCGCGCAGGGCCTTCGCCCGCGGGTCGCCGCCGGCCAGGAAGTTGACCATCCCCTCCAGCACCCAGCAGCCCATGTGCTCGTGCGGATGGTTTCCACTGGCCAGCACGACGTGCATTTTCGGCCCTTCCGCGTCCGGGTTCGTGATTTGGTAGCCGAAGATGTCCTGGGGCGGGACGTCGGGCTCGAACGTTTTGCCGTCGTACTCGAGCTTCTTGCCGGCCGGCCAACCGTGCGACCGACCCAGCACGCCCCGCTCATCGGCGCTGGCCGTCGGTTGTACCCACGGCAGCGCCAGTAGGACCTGCGTGTGCCGGGCTTTCATCTCGACCGTGTAGGCGGGGATTTTGCACTTGCAACCTTCCACGTTGGGCACGTAGTCCCAGATTTCTTCGTACTCGTACGTCAGGTCAACGTCGTCGGCAACGCCCGATCCGTTGGCCGGCGCATCACTGCTTGCGTAGATCGCGAACAGCAGCAGAAGCCCTGCGCGCCAGCCACACTGTCGGAGCAATACGAAACGATAGCGACTCATCGGTATCTCCTATTTCTATTTTCTGGGGACGCGTGCCCATGGTACGTGTCCGGGCCAGTGAAGCATGGCCCACCGCGCACACCGCGTGCGCCTGGTAAGGAAGGCTCGCCGGCAGGACGGCGCAATACACTCTATTGGG
>PWVE01000200.1 GCA_003562335.1 PVC group bacterium | reverse complement strand
GGTCGGCGCGATTCTCAGATGTCTCGACAAGCTCGACATGACAAAGTCCCTTCATACTCAACAACAGACTCCACACACGCTCCTCCCAATCAATTACGCCACCAATTTCTTACAGCGCAATAGGCTCTTGCAGGGCAATCTTTTGTTGTGTCGCCCTCCTTATAAATGGTACGTTCCGGTGGGTTAAACACGAAAGGACCGTTATGAATCCGCCATCAAGTAAACAACGCGCCCCGGGCATTCCGCGGCGCCAATTTCTCAAAACCGGGGGTGTGTTAGCCGCCTCTACACTCGCCTTCCCAGCCTGTGTAAAATTGGATACCCGTACCCATGACGCCGACCGGCTTAACGTCGCGGTCATCGGCTGTGGCGGGCGCGGGCGCTTCCATTTGCGGCAAATGCGCAGCGAGCGCGTCGTGGCCGTATGCGATGTTGATTTTGACCGTGCGGGCGGCAATTTGAGGGCGTTCTCGGATGTGCCCCGCTTTGCGGATTACCGCGTGATGTTTGATAAGATGGGCAAAGATATCGATGCGGTAGTGGTTTGTACCCCGGATCATATGCATTATCCCATCGCCCTGTGGGCGTTGGCGCATCGCAAGCATGTGTTGGTGGAGAAGCCATTGACCCGGACTTTTGAGGAGGCGATGTTGCTCAAAGAGGCCGCCCGCGAAGCCGGTGTGATCACCCAGATGGGGAATCAGGGGCGGGCTGCTGACGGATTACGCGTCCTGCAGGAATGGGTGGAAGCTGGACTGATCGGCGAGGTCACCCACGCCTATCACTGGACGAACCGTCCGGTTTGGCCGCAAGGGATGACGGATTTTCAGCCGGTGCAGCCCGTCCCCGAACAGCTGGATTGGGACTTGTGGCAAGGGGTTGCACCGCGGCGTAGCTACCATCCTGAAATCGCGCCGTTTAAGTGGCGGGGCTACATCGACTACGGCTGCGGGGCGGTGGGGGATGTGGGCTGCCACATTATGGATGCCGCTTACGTACCCTTGAAGCTGGGGTATCCGACACGTTTAAGGGCGGACAGCGATGGCCTAACGGACATTGCCTTCCCCAACGCGAGCACCATCGAAATGGAATTCCCGGTGCCTAATCGTTCCACCCCCCTGAAGGTGACTTGGATGGACGGCGGGCGCTTGCCCACCGATGTTCCTTTTATGCCGGCCGGGGTGCCCCATGATAGCGGAACGATATTGGTGGGCGAACAGGGAGCCATTTCGTGTGATATGTACAACGGGAGCCCCCGCATCTATCCCGATGCGTATCGGGAACAATTGCAAGCGGACGGGGCATTTCCCGAACGAACGCTGCCACGGATACGCGGCGGGCATGTGAACGAATGGTTGAACGGCATCCGTAACGGCGTTCAGCCCGGTTCCAGCATTGTCGACTTCTCGGCTGATTTTACCGCGATGACGTTGCTGGGCGTAAGTGCCATGCTGGCGGATACGCCGCTGAAGTTCAATCCAGAGACGCTTAAATTTGAAGGCAACGAAGCGGCTAACGCGTTCCTGAAAAGTCAATACGAGTACAAGTCCGAGTTTTTACCCGGGTAAGCAAGCGCCTAGTCTGAATACGGGCTAGCTTTGGCACCGGTCACAATACACAGTGGTGCGTTGTGCGATCTGTGTTTTGCTTAAAGGGTGTCCGCACACGGGGCAGGGGTGGCCACCGCGGCCGTAAATTTTGACTTTGGTGCGGTATCCGCCCGAGCGTCCCTCCAGGTCTACAAAGTTGCCTTGGCCCGCTCCCAACGAGGTGCCGCCGTTGCGCACGCCTGCTTGTAATACGGCTCGCATGGCACGCCACAGGTTGCGGCATTGTGGGGCGGACAAGGAAGTGGAGCGCGTGTGTGGTGCCAGGCGCGCGCGGAACAGGGCTTCATCCGCATAAATGTTGCCGACCCCGGCCACAAACGATTGATCCAGCAGCAGCGCTTTCAGTGCTTTGTTGCGGTGGCGCAGCCGGTGCTCGAAGTCAACCGCGCTCACCGTCAACGCGTCGGGGCCAAGACCTGTCGGGGCCGAACCCAACCGCCAGCGCCCGAATTTGCGCGGGTCTCGAAAATGGAGGTTCAATCCGTCCGCCAACCTGATCCAGGCCCGTTCATGCGGGCCGCGATGCAGCGTACCGTGCGAATAGCTAAAGCCGCCGGTCATCCGTAGATGTATCCAGAGCCCGGAAGCGTTGTCCAGACAGAGGCACAACCATTTCCCCCAGCGCTCGACAGCGCGCACCTCGCGCCCCCGGGCGCGGGCGGCAAACGCGCGGGGCGTTAACGGTTCCACCAACCGGGGCCAGTCAATCCGCACCTGTTCGATGCGGCGGCCGGTAGTCCCGACCGCGATTAATTGACGGCGCACCGTTTCAACTTCGGGCAATTCAGGCATTCACATGCGATACTACCGCTTCTGCCGCTGGGAGCAATCCGAATTAACGCTTTGAGACCAATCACATTAAGGGGATCACTTGCGAGGATTTCCTGGAATCTGCTTAGCCCGGCGAGATTTGGTAAGGAGGGGCTAGGAGTGGCTCTTCGTCTGTGAGTGGATATGGGAAAAGGTATGCACGCGTTGTGCCCATGCGTCCGGGGCCTCCCAGTGGGTATTGTGGCCTGCACCGGGAATAACGGCGTCCTGGATGCGCGGCGATAGCGCGGCCATGCGGGCGGCGATTTCCGTGTATTTCGCGTCAGCTTCGCCTGCGAGCACCAGGAGGTCGCAGGTGACGCGGGGCAAGTCCGACCATAACGAGTCCTGTACGCCCACGCTCATGCCGCGCAGTACACGCGCCATTTCTGTCGGCCGATTCTTTTGACGTTCCACCTTCATGCGGGCGTACCGGTCGGGTTCCGAGTGCAGGCTGGCAAAGATGGGTTGGCGGTACCACGCGTCCAGGACCTGGTCAAGGGGCTCGTTTTCAAAGCGCTGGGCCCAGCACTCATCGTGGCGGCGCCGGGCGGTGGCTAACCGCGCGTCGAGCAGGCCCGGCGATGAGGATTCGATAACCGCCCGGCGACAGATCAACGGTTGCTGGCAGGCCAGCGTCAGTGCGATGCGACCGCCCAGGGAATAGCCCACTATGTAGGCCGGGGTGCAATGGTGTGTGGTGAGCCAATCGGTGACGGCGCGGGCGGCTCCGGGCACGGTGTAGGCGTTGGGGTCGTCACAGGTCGGCGTGTCGCCATGTCCGGGCAGATCAAGCGCCACGGTATGGTAGTGGTCCGACCACGCGTCGACCCACGGTTGCCACTCACGGTGGGAGCCGAGAAAACCGTGCAGGAAACAGATAGTGGGCCGTGCCGGATCGCCCGCTTGCCGGGCATGGAGTTGCCAATTACCCATGGTTACGTCGCGGCTCCAGCAGTGGTTGCCAGCAGGCGTGCGTGCAGGTGTTGGTGTGCCTGGTGATTGGTGGTGCGGCCGGTGAAGCATTCGAGTAGTTGAATGCCGGGGGTGGCAACCGCTGCCTGACAGGCTGCTTGCAGTTCGGTTGCGTTCCGGGCGGTCCGGTAGGGGATGCCGAACATGCGGGCGGCGTGTTCGGCGGTTAATCCGTGCGGCGTTCCAAAATAGGTTTCAAAGGCGGGGTCATCGCGCATGGGTAAGAACGAAAAAATTCCGCCGCCGTTGTTGTTGATGACGCAGACCAAAAGTGGCACCGGAGATCGCCGGACATAATGGAGGGCGTTCAGGTCATGTAAGAAGGCTAAATCGCCGAGTATCACGGCGACCGGTTGTTGGTGTCCGGCGGCCCAACCACAAGCGGTGGCCAGGTTGCCATCGATGCCGCTGGCACCGCGGTTGGCCATGACCGGAGTGGCGGCACCGTCCGCTACGCCATAGGCATTCATGTCGCGTACGGGCATGCTATTGCCCAGAAACAAAGCGTAGGTTGGGGGTAGTAAGCGGCTTAGTGTAGCGGCAATAACGGTCTCGTCCCACTGGTTCGTGTCAGCGTGATGTGCGGCACAGATTTGTTCGACGCGATCCGCAATCGGTCGCCACGGGGTGGTCCAAGCCGACGGATTGGTCACGGGCCGCCGGGCTCGTTCATGGGTAGCCTGCCAGGCAGCCCACCAAGCGGCCGCATTGCATTCCAAGGCATAGTTGGCGTGGTGGGCCGTATCCTGTCGATGGGGATGGGGGCGTAGTACAGCGTACCAGGCATCGGATTGGTCGATGTACGCCTGTACGCGCCGCGAAACGAGCGGGCCGCCGAAATGCAGCACCACGTCGGGCGCGGGGCCGGTGTCGGGGGTCGCCAGCATGTTTTCGATTAGCGGGAACACCTGCGTTGACCGGGGACCCAGCCGCAGGCCCGACAGGATATCCGGCCAAACTGGCCAACCTAGTGTACGAGCGAACTCCAGCACGGCGGTTTGGTCTGCGGCACGCGGAAGCCGTCCGGCCACGATAACCCCGCGCTGGGCCATCTGTACGCGCTCCGCCACCATCTCCATATCCGCACGGGCCGGCCACGTTGGGCCCTGCCCGATACGGGTGTACGGTTGATTGGACTGCGTCCAGCTTTGCAGGGGAGCCAAGTATTCCTCGGCGGGAAAGGGCTCGGGTTGCGTCGCTAACGGTTCGCGAAACATGGCGTTGATATGGACCGGCCCACCAAACCCGTTGACCGCGCGCGCCACGGCTTGATCGACGGTGGTCAGCACGTACGCGGCCGGTATGCGCAGGTCGGGACAGGGCAAGTCGATTGCCCAGCGGGTGTACCCGTTAAAGAGAGCAGGTTGCGCAATGGTTTGGTTGGCGCGGGTATCCCGCCATTCAGGCGGGCGATCAGCGGTCAACAGGATCAGCGGAACGCCGTCCTGATGCGCTTCCACCACGGCGGGCATACCATTGGCCACTGCGCTGCCGGAGGTAGTGAACCATACGGCCGGGCGACCGGTGGCGCGGGCATAGCCCAAGGCGTGGAAGGCGGAGGCGCGTTCATCAAAATGCAGCACCGGTTCCACGCCGGGCTGCCGGGCCAGCGCCAAGGCCAAGGGCGCGGAACGTGCACCGGAAGAGCCATGGAAGGCGCAGACCCCGTTACGTATCAATTCCTGGATCAGCAGGTCGGCCCAGCACAGGTTAAGGTTGGTCGTAATCATTCGGTGGTTAGCACTTTTATAAAGTCGCGAATCTTTAACTCGATTTCATCCCATTCCGCTTCCGGTGTAGAGCCTGCCACAATACCGGCTCCCGAGAACAGTGACAACTTGCGCGGCTGTACCAAGCCCGCCCGAATGGCGACGGCAAATTCGGCCTGATCGCGCGCCAGCCAGCCGACCGGCCCGGCGTACCAGCCGCGATCGAACGTTTCCAGGGCGGCAATACAATCCCCGGCTGGTCCGGTGGGATATCCCCCGAGTGCCGCCGTGGGGTGCAGGGCCGCCATCAGCTCTGCGTCGCCCACCTGCGGTTTTAGCGTGGCGCTGCAACCAGAGTACAAATGCTGGCCGCGTGCCAGTTTCAAGATGGTGGGTTCAGGGTCAAGCTGCACCGTTGCGCTAAGGGGTGTTAAGGCCTCGCGTATGCCTTGGCGGACCCATTCATGTTCGCGTTGATCCTTTTCATGGGATTGCAACTCAGCCCCCAGGGCCGCATCGCGGGCGGGGTCCACATGCCGCATGCGCGTGCCTGCGATGGCTTCGGTGAGTAGTTCCTGGCCGCGCCGTCGATAAAGCCGCTCGGGCGAGGCCCCCACAAAGGCCAGGTCAGGGGATGGCATAAAACAGAAGTGAAAGCAGTCCGGGGTCGCGTTCAGGAGCCGGTGCAGCAGGTGGATGGGGTCTAATTGTTGTTGAAAGGTGAAGCAGGCTTTACGGGCCAGCACCACCTTATCGAGTCGATGGGCGTCAAAAGCGTCAAGGGCCGTAGCTACACCTTGTTCCCAGCGGGAATAATCCGGAATTTCATAGCGGCCAACGGGTGCGGGCAATGGGGCTTGCCAGCTATGTGGCCGCAAGGTGTCCGGATCAAATGCCTGCGCTATGGCGCGGGCTTGGCCCGATTGGTATTCCGCCGGGGAAAAGTGCAGAGCCAACCACGTTTCGTGGGGGGCGCAAACCAACTCGAAACGCGGGACAATAAAGCGCGCCCGGCCAAATGGTTGCCAGTTCACATCGGCGGCCTGCTGCGGCGCAAAACGGAAGCCCCCGTAGAAGCGAACGCCGTCGGAAGAGGCTGCCAGTCGCGCTTGTAAGCGGTCGAATACCTTGGCATACCAGCGACCATTTTGTTCCGGCGATGTGTTGGTGGGCGGGGCGGCTTGCGCGGGCCACATTTCCACGGCTGCTTCGCCTATCCCGGCAATTTTCAGCCCTGCTGCGGGATCGCGCGTGGCACCGTAAAACCGGAGGTCAGCGGGCATGTTGGCCAGCCAATCTACGGGGGACACGGGGGTGGCGAGTGGGACGGCCGCCCTCAATAGGCCCGTTTCAGCTCCGGTAGCGGGCTGCTCACGAACGTAGTGATCCCCGACGTGTTGGGTCGCGGCGGCCAAAGCGGTGGGAATCTGGTCGGCCGGTACCGCTGGGGCCGGGGCCACCGCGCGCCCGGGTTTCATGCGCGATCTCCCTGGTAGATCGAGGCAATCCCCAGCGTTAAAGGATGGGCCGCTATCCGGACGAACCCGGCATTTTCCATCAGGGCGCAAAATGCATCGCCGTAGGGGAAGTCCTCCACCGTCTGGTTCAGGTAGCGGTAGGCGTAGGCATCACCGGAAACCCAGCCTCCAATGCGGGGCAAGATATGCCGGAAATACCACAAGTAGGTCTTGCGGATAAAACGATTTGTGGGTAAGGAGAATTCCAGGATGAGGGCTCGCCCGCCCGGCTTCAATATGCGCCGGATTTCCGTCAGCGCCTTATCCACGGATTCCACATTACGAATACCAAAGGTGATCGTAACCACATCGGCACAGGCGTCCGGCAAGGGGACGGCTGTGGCATCGCCGGTTTGCAACGTGAAGGCATCTGCGCGGCCTGCGCGCTGAATCTTGTCCCGGCCGATGGCCAGCATCTTTTCGGCTAAATCCAGACCAATGCCCGTCGTCACCCGCGGATGTCGCGCCAGTAGCAGTAGTTGGTCGGCGGTGCCGGTGGCCAGGTCCACCACGTGCAGCCGCTCCCCGTCCGGCAAAAAGCGCGCCACTTTCTTGCGCCACCATACATCCTGGCCAGCAGACAAGGTGCGGTTTAGAACATCGTACCGCGGGGCGATACGATCGAACATCGACCACACTTGCGCGCGTGACGGAGTCTCGCGGCCCGACTCCTCTACCGTGCGCATGGTGTCGGTCTCCGCTTGGTTCAGAACGTGTAGGCGACCTTGCCGCGGATTATGACGTCCAGATCACTGTGCCTGACGGTTCCGCCATGCACCGTAAAGGTCCAGTCGCGCCTCGGTATGTAATAGAATCCACCGGCAAAGGTGAGCGGGTGGCTGTCCTCTTGATCGCCGAACTCATCGCGATCCTTGCGGCGTGACACTTCAATTTCGCCGATGATCCCGAACGAACGATCCAGTTCCCATACCAGCGAACCGGCAATGGAGGGAATATTATCATCGTCATCAACAATGCGGTAACGCGCATCAGCGGCAAAGTGAAATTTGCGATTCACTGTGGTCCCGGCTGCAATACCAATCAAATACTCCATGTCACCGGCGCCTAATCCCTTGTCTTCGTCCCCCGTATCGAAAAAGACCTCCGCGTGCGGCATAAACCATGGGTATCCAAACAAATCTGAATAGGCCACCAGCTCCATGCCGATAGAGGCATCGCCCAGCCCGCTCTCACTGCGCCCAAAATCAGGGTCGATTGAGCGGTAGGGCAACTTACCGAACACAACCAAGTCCCTTAACAGGGCGTAGCGCAGATAAGGGATCACAGCGATCTCGTCCGCGTTTTCATATTCGTAGTACAATGCTTCCGAGCCCACCTCGGCTTGACGCAGCCGCGGGGTCCGGTTTTCTTTCGTCAACATCGTGCGTATTGACTCGGCATACGCCGTGCTCGCCAACACCATCCCCAGCACAATTACGATCCATTTGTTTTTCATAGGGTACTCCTTAATTGAGTTGAACTACTGCCCACACACACACCGTAGCGCGATTGGCCCCGGAGCGCCACAAAAAAAAATCACAAAAAAAATCACTCATTGACGCAGGGGGGTGTGGCCGCTCTATACTTCGATTGCCAGTCGATCTTTGAATGGTGAGGCTCTTGCAAAACCTCCGAGGTCGACACGGAGGTCGACCCTTTGGCAAATAAACTGGCGTATTTTGTAGATTCCGGAGGGGCAGGCTCCGTCCTGCCCTCATGAATGGGAGGTTTTG
>PWVE01000211.1 GCA_003562335.1 PVC group bacterium | reverse complement strand
AACTTCTGGATGGTGGTTGATCGGGAGACCGAGGGCGTAGACTCTTATGACCTTTACATGACGACCGGGAATAATGATGCGCAAGTTGATGACTTAATTGGGTCCGACATTGCCTTTCACGAGGGCAATACCGATACGCTGGGGAGCATCTTAGTTATGGGTAGAGGAGAAGAAGCTGAAAGCCAAACGGTTCCTAGCGCGCAGATGCTAGAGGTCCATTACAGCGAGGGTCAAAACCTGACCTTTATCCCCGAGCCATCGACCGGGGGCTTAATGGTTCTGGGCTTGGCGGCGGCAGCCGCAGCGTTCCGTCGACGGTTTAATAAATAACAGCAGGCACGAGGCCTTTTTGACAGCGCCCCGTTCCGCGCGCCGGAACGGGGCGTTTTTTTGGTGTTCCAGGCCTTGGAACTTTTAGCCGTGATTTTTCCAAACGTTGGAACGTGATTGGGTGGTGTTTTCCAAGCGTTGGAAGTTTTAGGGAGGTTTCCCCCAGGCCTTGGAAGTGAAAGGTGAGGCGTTTTCCAGGCGTTCAGCGAGTTCAGAAAGACGATTAGGGCAAAAGATGAAGGCGAAAGGTTAAGGAATATCGGTACAAGCTCTGCGGCTCGCTCGGCCTGCCCGCCGTCTTGGTCGGTCCCAGCACCGGGAGGGCGGAGCTCTGCGACGCCGGGAACACGGCCAGGACTGCGTTCCGTGCTTGCTCGGAACAAAGACCATCCAAGCACTGCGGCTCACCGGGCCCGGTTCGCCCACCGCTTTGGTCGATCCCAACGTTGGTAGGGCGGTGATCTTTGTCGGAAACTTTGTCGACTAAGCTCGCGACGAAGCTTGCGACAAAGTTTGGGGTACGGGCAATCGTCCGCGTAAGGAGGGCACCCAACCCACCGCCCGATCAGCGGGCATGGTGGTCAATAACTTACGCGCGGGTCGAGCCAGGCGTGTAGGCAATCGACGAGGATATTGATCGTCACGAAACAGGCCCCGACGAACAGTACCGTGCCTTGCAGCAAGGCGTAGTCCCGGTTTTGGATGGCCTGCAAGCTCAACATGCCGATGCCCGGCAGGGCGAATATTTGCTCGATCACTACCGATCCGCCCAGCAGGTAACCGGCTTGGATACCGGTAATGGTGATGATGGGGACGACGGCGTTGCGCAGCGCGTGGCGGAAGATCCAGATCCGGCCCGGCAAACCCTTGGCGCGCGCGAACAGGATGTAGTCTTCATGCAACACGTCCAATACGGCCGAGCGGGTAATCCGCAAGAGCACCGCCCCCACCGCCCCGCTGAGCGCCAGGCCCGGCAACACCATGTGCCGGAGATTTTGCCAGGGATCAACGGCCCAATGGATGTAACCGCCGGACGGCAATTGCGCGAACTGCAATGAGAACAACAGGATCAACAGCGTACCGAGCCAGAAACCGGGCACGGACACCCCGAGCAAGCCGAGCAACGTCACTACGAAATCGACCTTGCCGCCACGGTGCAAGGCCGCCCATACGCCTAACGGGACGGCTACCACCAACGCAAACGTCAGGCTGATGGCTACCAGTTGCAGTGTGACCGGTAACCGTTCCCTGATGGCTTCCGCGACGGGCTGCCCGGTGTAGGCCGACTCGCCCCAGTCGCCGCGCAGTACGCGTCCTATCCATACGCCGTATTGGACCGGCAACGGTCGATCCAACCCGTACCGCGCCCGCAAGGTCTCGGCGCGCTCCTCGCTGTACTGCGCGCCCAACAGGGCAGTCACCGTATCGCCCGGTACCCACCGCACAATGAAGAAGGCAATGACGGAAATCCCGAACAAAACCGGGATGGCCATACCAAGGCGCTTGGCGATGTAGGTGATCACCGGACCACCCACGTTTCGCGTAGACTCAAAGTGGTCGCCGTCGGATGAACCCGATACTCCTGTACATGGCGCAGCATGGCACTGGACTGTTCGTTCACGTAGAGGAGCACTACCGGCGCGTCTTCCAAGATCAAGCGCTGGGCCTCGCCGTAAAGGGTACGGCGCTCGTCCCGGTCCGTCACCCGCCGCCCCTGTGCCAGCAGCGTATCCACTTCGTCACGGCCGTACTGCTGCTGATTCCAAGTGCCGGTCGAATGAAAGATGTTGTAGAACCATTCGTCCGGATCGACAAAACCAAGCCAACCCACCAGCGTCATTTCAAAATCGCCCTGTCCCAGCGCCTCGAAGAATACGCCCGATTCCTGGCTGATGATTTCGACGTCGATATCCACTGCCAGCAATTGCTGCTTCACAATCTGGGCGGCGGCCACTTGATAGGGAAAAGCCGATCCCACGCGCATGACGGTGCGGAACCCGTCGGCATAACCGGCGTCTGCCAGTAGTTCACGGGCCGTCTCCAGCCGGACTTCAGGGTAGACGCTTTGACCGGTATAGGCCCAATGGTTCGGCGGGAAGAAGTCGCCATCGGCGGTGACGGCACGGCCGAACTTCACAATCCGGTTGATCATGTCGCGGTCTATCGCCCACGCGATCGCTTGACGCACGCGCACGTCATCAAACGGCGGCCGGGCCACGTTCAGTCCGATGTACTCCCAAAACGTGCCCGGCACGTCCGCGATGCGGACATGCGGCGTCCGTTCCAGAATCGAGCGGTCCTTTTCCGGCACATCCAGCATCAAATCAATTTCACCATTGCGCAGGGCGGTGGTCCGGGCCGTCTCATCCGGGATCGGCCGTATGATCACCTGGTCCAACCGGGGCCACCCTGCGACATGATATTCGGGATGTCGATCGAGTATGAGGTGACGGTCGCGCTGCCATTCCCGCAGCTTGAAGGGGCCCGTACCGGCGATGACCCGTTCCAAGCTGCCTTCATTTTCCTCGACTGCCTCACGGTCCACCACCGCATTCATGGGATACGCCAGGTACGTCAAAAGCGGGGCCAACGGCTCATCCAGTTTCAGCACCAAGGTGTGGTCATCCGGGGCGTCCCAGGCGGCGATGGCGCGAAACTGTTCGGCCCGGACCTCCTCGGCCACAATGCGGTCCAGCGAGTACCCGACATCAGCGGCTGTCATTGGCCGCCCGCTATGAAATCGTACGTCGTCACGCAGGGTGAAGGTGTAGGTACGCTCGTCGTCGGCAATATGAACGGATTTCGCCAGATAGGGTTCGACTTCCCCGTAGGTGTCGGTATAGCGCATCAAGGTCCCGTACCCGTTCTCGATCAGCCGCATGGCGGCGGCATCGGTGACGCGATGCGGGTCGAGCGAACGGCCGTCGGCTTGGATAGCCACCGTCAGCGTTCCCCCGCGTACCGGCTCGTCGGGAATATCCGGCACGGCCATCCAGTCATCGCCCCGCCCGCAGCCCACCAGCACCGCCATTCCCCCGCTTAGCAGCAGGCTTCTTGCGAGGGACCGGTTAGCTGGCCACATTACGCATCGTCTGTTTGGTTGGGCTGTGTCGGGAAATCGGCCCGCGGCCCTAGGTCGTAGCGGTCGCGTTTAACCACGGCTTCCCCGCGAATGTAGTAAGTCAGCAGCCGGGCCAATTCGAATAGGGAAAATTGGTGTGTGCGCTCGTAGCCGTGCGAGCCGTCCAGCCCGTAGCAGACCAGCGCGGTGCGCAAATCGTTGCCGGCTTCCAAGGCTGAGGCCGCATCGCACCGGTAATGCTTGAACACATCCCGCACGTACTTAAGCCCGTACTGTTCGCACAAGGCGATCAAGTGCTGCGTCAAGTGGTAATCGAACGGCCCGCTCGAATCCATCATGCAAATCGTAATGCCGGCTTCGATGGAGCTCTGGCCCGGGGCCACGGTGGAATTATCGATACTGACCATTTCCGCGATATCGCCGTGCAGAATGCTCGAAGCGCCGCTGCCGACCTCTTCAAAAATGGTGAACAGCAAATAACAACTTTGTTCAAGTGTAATGTCCGCTTGCTGCAAGGATTGTGCGGCCGCCAGCATGGCAGCTACGCCCGCCTTGTTATCGAGGTGCCGCGAATTGATGAATCCGTTGTCCAGGCACTCGTAATTCGGGTCAAACGCCACGTAATCGCCCACGCGGATGCCGATATCCTCCAGCACCACGCGGTTTTCGGCAAACTCATCCACGCGCACCTCAACGTTGTCCCAGCCAATCGGCTGCGTATCGACTTCCTCATTGAAGGTGTGGCCGGACGCCTTCAACGGCAGCACGGTGCCCCGGCAGGCCTTGCCTTCGTCGGTGAAGATGGTCACGCGTCCGCCTTCGGCAAAGCGCGCCGACCAGGTCCCGATCGGGGCCAAGGCCAAGCGCCCGTTCTCCTTGAGCTCCGACACCATGGCCCCCAGGGTATCCAAGTGCCCCACCAGCGCACGGCCCGGCTCTGAGTGCTTGCCCGGTAGCACGGCCCGGATCGCGCCGCGCCGCGTAAGCTCGTGCTCGATGCCAAGCCGCTCCAGTTCGGCCCCGACAAAATGCACGATGGTGTCGGTATAACCGGCCGGGCTCGGGATATGGATCAGCTTTTCCAGTACACCGGTCAGGTACGACAAATCGATTTCTGCTTCGTTGATGATAGACGTGTTCATGGTGTAATTATAGCGCACGCGTTTGCGGAAACAACAAGTCGATAAACCGTTCCGCCGTGGGTTGAGGTTCGTGGTTGGCCAGACCGGGGCGTTCATTGGCTTCAATGATCACATACTCCGCCTCGCGCACATCAGGCACCAGGAAGTCTAGTCCGACTACCGGAATATTCAAGGTGCGCGCCGCCTTTTCGGCGGCCGCCCGCAGTGTCGGGTGCAGGTCGTCGGTGACATCGTGGATGGTGCCGCCGGTATGCAGATTGGCCGCCTTGCGTACCCGCACGGTACAATTGCGCGCCGGCACGCTATCCCACTCGAATCCAGCTTCCCGTACGCACCGCAGGGTTTCGGCATCCAACGGGATGCGGCTTTCACCGTCGGTGGCGGCGGCCCGGCGGCGGCTGAGTTTTTCTATCAGTTCCTTGACGGTGTGGTTTCCATTACCCACGATCGCCGGCGGTTTGCGTACGGCGGCCGCGACCACCTTGAAGTCGATCACAATGATCCGTAAATCCATGCCGGCCACCATTGTTTCCAGCACCACCTGATCGCATACCGTGCGTGCCCGTTCGAGCGCCGCCTTGACTGCTGCGTCCGTGGACAGATCAACCGCAACCCCCTGCCCTTGCTCCCCGCGGGCGGGTTTCACCACCACGCGCCCGTGTTGCGCGAGAAAGTCCAGCGCTTCTTCTTCCGTATGGGCCGTGATCTGTTCCGGCACGTTCAACCCTTGTCGGCGCAATAGCCGCGCGGTCATGCGCTTGTCATCGCACCAGCTCATGGCAATGGCCGAGGTTAATTCCGTCAACGATTCCCGGCACCGCACCGACCGGCCGCCGAGGCTGAGGACAAAATAGGCCTCTTCCGCGTCGACCACCTCCACGTCAATACCCCGCCGCCGCGCCTCGCGCAGAATAATCCGGGCGTAGGGATTCAGCGTCGGCATTTCGGGTTGCGGCGCGTAGAGCGCTTCGTTGATCGTGTTCTTACGCTTCAAGCAGAACACCGGCACCCGGCGGAACCCTAATTTCTCGTAGAGCTTGACCGCCTCCGCATTGTTATGCATGACTGACAAATCCATGTAGGCACGACCTAACGCGTGGTAATGTTCGGCCAAATAACGGACCAGGGCTTCCCCCACGCCGGGATGCAACGATTGGGAGTCAACGGCCAGCGACCACAAGCTCGACCCGTTTTCCGGATCATGAAAGAACAGCTGATGATCCGCCCCGGCACAGCCGCCCAGGATGGCCCCCGTTTCCGCGTCCTCCGCCACCACGTAAAGCATTACCCGTGACCGGCGATGCGCCCACAGGTATTCCGGATTGGCTTGAACCATGTTGCGTTTGGCATAAATCTCATTCAGCGCTTCAACATCGCTACGGGTTTGGATGCGACGAATGATTACACCCTGCGGCCGGGCCCGGCCAAAGCGATATTCGTTCAGCCACAACCGGAAGGTATGCGACGGATCAAGAAACAGTTGCTGCGGGGCCAGCGATACCACCACGTGCGGGTCACGCAAGTAGAGCGCCACATCCCGCTGCCCGGCCTGTTCCTCGCGCAATAAGTCGGCTATGGCCTGCTGCCGTTCAAAGGTATGCGCAAAGATCAACCGGCCCCAGCCCATGTGCAGTACGGCGTTGGATTTCATCCGCTTGGCGATCGGTGCCGCCGGCTTTTCCCAGGAACGAACGGACGCCGCGCTGGACCGGTCAATACGATGTTTCAAGGCTTTTTTTCGCGGCATGGTAAGGTCTCCTGTTAACCATGAATGTCATGTACTTGCAGCCAGTACTCCAGCAGCGCCACCTGCCACAGCTTCGAGCCGCGCAACGGCGTAATGTGCTGTTCCGGGTCCGCCAACAACCGGTCCACGTATTCCCGCCGGAACAGGCCCCGGTCACGCGCCACCGGCGCGTCCAGCACCTCACGGACCCAGTCCAAATATTCGCCGCGCAAATACTTTAAGGCCGGCACGGGAAAGTAGCCTTTGGGCCGGTCAATCACCGCCGCCGGAATCACCTGGCGCGCCGCCTCTTTCAAGATATATTTACCGCCCTGGCCGACCTTTAACTCAGCCGGCATACGCGCCGCCAGCTCCACCACCTCGTGATCGAGAAACGGCACGCGCGCCTCCAACCCCCAGGCCATGCTGGTATTGTCAACCCGCTTGACCGGATCATCCACCAGCATCACCTGGGTGTCCAGGCGCAACGCCTGATCCACCGGATGGCGCGCCCCCGGTTGCGCAAAGTGGTGTTCAATAAATTTGCGGCTGAAATCATCTTGCACGTAAGCCGACTGCACCGCCTCGCCAAACTCGGCGTGGGTACGGTCGCAGAAGACCCGGGCATAGTCGGCAACCGGCGCCTGGCTTTCAAGTAAAGGCGGATACCAGTGGTACCCGCCGAACACCTCGTCGGCGCCCTGTCCGCTTTGCACGACTTTCACGTGGCGGGCCACTTCCTGCGACAGCAGAAAGAAGCCGATCACATCGTGGCTCACCATCGGCTCGGCCATCGCCCGCACGCACGCTTCCAGCGACGGCAGTGTTTGGTCGGCGTCCACGCGAATCTTGTGATGGTCCGTCTGGAAATGCTTGGCGATGATATCGGAGTATTCGAATTCGTCGCCTTTCTCCTCGCCCACCGCCTCGAACCCGATCGAAAATGTTTGCAACCCGTGCTGACCCGCCTCCGCCAGCAAGCCGACGATCAGGCTGGAATCCACGCCGCCGGAGAGCAGGACGCCTACCGGCACGTCCGCCACCAGTCGTCGTTCCACCGCGCGCCGCAGCACGGTCAAGGTCAACTCCTGCCACTCGGCTTCTGACCGGGCCTCGTCGCCCGGTTGCGGCCCGAAGGTTACGTCCCAATACTGCCGTTCCCGGCGCTGGCCGTTGGGTTCGATGGTCAGGGTGGTGGCGGGTGGCAGCTTGTGCACGCCGCGCACCAGCGTGTGTGGCGGCGGCACGACCGAGTGGAAGTGCATGTAATGGTGCAACGCCACCGGATCCAGCGTCGTGTCCACTCCGCCCGACTGCAACAAGGCCGGTAACGACGAGGCAAAGCGGAACCCATCTTTCAGGTTGGCGTAGTAGAAGGGCTTGATGCCCAGCCGGTCGCGCGCACAGTAGACACGGCCGGAATCACGTTCCCAGAGGACAAAGGCGAACATGCCGAAGAACCGCTCCACGCAGGCATCGCCCCAGGCGTGGTAGGCCTTGAGAATCACTTCCGTATCGCTGCGCGAAAAGAACGAATACCCCTTGGCGATCAGCTCGTCGCGCAACTCACGGTAGTTATAGATTTCGCCGTTATAGACAATGCCCAGCCCCAGCACATTGTCCACCATCGGCTGTTGCCCGTGGGTCGAGAGATCGATAATGCTGAGGCGCCGATGGCCGAACGCCATGTTATGCCGCAACAGCATCCCCACATCATCCGGGCCGCGCGGCACCATCCACTTCGTCATCTGCTCGATCGCGCGCACCGACGGCGTTCGTCCCTGCATTCCAATTTCACCACAAATTCCGCACATAAGACTCCTTGGCGTCTGCTCATCCTTGCTTCGAGAAGGAGCTTAACGCAGTTTTTCAAGGGGAATCAAGCGTGAAACAGAAAAGGCCACAGCGCACGGCTGCGGAAGTTACGAGGAAAGTCCGCATTGGGCCTTTGTTTACGGAGAGGCTCTTGCAAAACCTCCAAGGTCGACACGGAGGTCGACCCTCCGGCAAGCAAACAGGCATATTCCGCAAGTTTCTGGAGGGGCAGGCTCCGTCCTGCCCTCATGAACGGGAGGTTTT
>PWVE01000222.1 GCA_003562335.1 PVC group bacterium | reverse complement strand
TTAACCGGGTGGTGTATGACATCAGTTCGAAGCCGCCTGCCACTATTGAATGGGAGTAATCCATTTCCAACGTTTGGAAAATGACCTGTAAAATCGTTCCAAGGCCTGGAAAACCATAACTAAAGTAGAGATCAACGCTCATGCCGAAACGCACAGACATCAAACGAATCATGCTGATTGGGTCGGGACCGATCGTCATCGGTCAAGCCTGCGAATTTGACTATTCCGGGACGCAAGCCTGCAAGGCGCTGCGCGAAGAAGGCTATGAAGTGATCCTGATCAACAGCAACCCGGCCACCATCATGACCGATCCCGAGGTAGCGGACCGCACCTACGTCGAGCCGATCACGGCCGAAGCGGTGCGCAAGATCATTGCCATCGAGCGGCCCGACGCCTTGCTGCCCACGCTGGGCGGCCAGACCGGATTGAATACGGCGCTGGAAGTGGCGGAGATGGGCGTGCTGGACGAGTTCGGCGTGGAACTGATCGGCGCCAAAGTCGACGTGATCAAACGCGCCGAGGACCGCGAGCTGTTCAAGGAAGCCATGGAAGCGGCCGGTTTGGAATGCTTGAAAAGCGAGCGGGTCAACAGCCTTGAGCGTGCCCGGGAAGTCGCGCAGGAACTCGGGTTCCCGATCATTGTGCGTCCCAGTTATACGCTGGGCGGGACCGGCGGCGGCACGGCCTACGACGAGACCGAGCTGGACCGGATCGTGGCCAGCGGGCTCAAGGCCAGCCGGGTGCACGAAGTTTTGCTGGAAGAGTCGGCGCTGGGCTGGAAAGAATTTGAGATGGAGGTCGTGCGCGATCGTAACGACAACTGCGTAATCATCTGTTCCATTGAAAATCTTGATCCGATGGGGGTGCATACCGGTGACAGTATCACCGTGGCCCCCACGCAAACCCTGACCGACGTTGAGTATCAGAAAATGCGCGACTGGAGCATCACCGTGCTGCGCGCCATTGGCGTGGATACCGGCGGTTCCAACGTGCAGTTTGCCATTCATCCGGAAACCGGACGCATGGTGGTCATTGAAATGAACCCGCGGGTATCACGCAGCTCAGCCCTGGCCAGTAAAGCCACCGGCTATCCGATTGCCAAAATTGCCGCTAAATTGGCGGTGGGCTACACGCTCGACGAGCTGCCCAACGACATCACCCGCGACCCCCCCGCCAGTTTCGAGCCCACCATCGACTATTGCGTGGTGAAAGTGCCGCGTTTTGCCTTCGAGAAGTTTCCGGGTGCCGATCTCAAACTCGGCGTCAGTATGAAGTCCGTGGGGGAAACCATGGCCATCGGCCGCAATTTCCGGGAAGCGTTGCAGAAAGCATTTCGCGGATTGGAAGTGGGCGTGGCGGGCCTCGATTTACGGGCGGAAGATTTTGTGAACAAACCGGAAATTGAAACCGAGCTGACGCGCACGGATACCGACCGGCACTTCAACGTCAAGTACGCGCTGAAACAAGGCTACACCATTGAACACATTGCGCGCTTAACGGGGATCGATCCGTGGTTCATTGATCAAATTTCGCAGATTGTGGAGATGGAGAAGACGTTACTGGCCATACCGGCGGATCAGCCCTTACCGGCGGACCTGCTACGGGAAGCCAAGAAATCCGGTTTTTCCGACCGGCAGATTGCGGTCTTGCGCGGCCCGGACGTGACGGAGCTGGACATTCGGCGCGAGCGGCTGGCGGCCGGGATCAAGCCGGTGTACCGGTTGGTGGACACGTGTGCGGGCGAGTTTGAAGCGTACACCCCTTACTTTTATTCCAGTTACGCGGAACGCGACGAATCGCGCCCGTCGGACAAGCCCAAGATCATGATCCTGGGCAGCGGGCCGAACCGCATTGGCCAGGGTATTGAGTTCGACTACTGCTGCGTGCATACCGTGCAAGCCCTGCGCGAGCTGGGCTATGAAACCATCATGGTCAATAGCAACCCGGAAACGGTTAGTACCGATTACGACACGGCTGACAAGCTTTATTTTGAGCCGCTGACGTTTGAAGATGTCATGAACATCTACGAAAACGAAAAACCGTTGGGCGTGGTGGTCCAGATGGGCGGTCAAACCCCGTTGAATCTGGCGGTACCCCTGATGAAGGCCGGCGTGCCGATTCTGGGTACGTCGCCCGACAGTATTGACCGCGCGGAAGATCGTAAGCATTGCCGGGCCCTGCTGGAATCGCTGGGCTTGCAGCAACCGGAGAGTGACACGGCCGAGACGGTGGAGGAAGCACTGGCGATTGCGCAGCGCATCGGCTATCCGGTGATGGTGCGGCCTTCGTATGTGCTGGGTGGTCGCGCGATGATGGTGGCGTATAAAGATGCCGACGTGGAACCCTTTGTGCGCGCGGCCTTGAAAGTGAGTCCGGATTTTCCGGTGCTGATCGACCGTTATCTGGAAGGGGCCATCGAGGTCGATGTGGACGCAGTGGCCGATGGACACGACGTGTATGTCGGCGGCGTCATGCAGCACGTGGAGGCGGCCGGCATTCATTCCGGCGACAGCGCCTGCGCGGTGCCCCCGCACAGTTTATCCGCGCCGATGGTGGAGCGGATTGAGGCGGCGGTGCGGGACATTGCCTTGGCGCTGGATGTGCGGGGCATTATGAACACGCAGTGGGCAGTGGCAGGCGATGAACTCTACGTTATCGAAATCAATCCACGCGCTTCGCGGACGGTGCCGTATGTCAGCAAAGCCACTGGGGTGCCGCTGGCCAAGATTGCGGCGCGCATTGCTTCCGGACAGACGTTTGCTGAAATGGGATATCCCGCGCCACCGAAGCCGGTTACTTGGTACGCGGTTAAGGAGGCGGTCTTCCCCTTCAACCGCTTCCTCGGGGTGGACCCGATTTTAGGGCCGGAGATGAAGTCGACCGGTGAGGTCATGGGGATTGACGACTCCTTCGAGGCGGCCTACTGGAAGAGCCAGATTGCGGCTGGCCAGGATTTGCCCACGGCCGGGAAGGTCTTTCTCAGTGCCAAGGATTCCGATAAGCCATGGATGGTGGTGATCGGACAGCAGTTGAACGAGTTAGGTTTTGAGCTGGTCTCCACCACCGGTACGGCGACGGCCTTGCAAGAGGCCGGGTTGGAGGTGCAGGTGTTGCATAAGCTGGCGGACGATGCGCATCCCAACGTGCTCGATTTGATGCGGACCGGCGATATTCACCTGATCATCAACACCCCCAGCGGGCCGGTCGCCCGGGTGGATGAAGTGAAGATTCGTTCCGAAACCATTGTGCGCGGTATTCCCATTATCACCACGGAAGCCGGTGCACGCGCCACCCTGGCCGCCATCCGACACGTCCGCGAAAAGGGCTGGGGCGTTAGGGCGTTGCAGGATTATTAGTCGAGAATGGTAAACGCCTGAACGGCTTGCTGGGCGCGCCGTACTTGCCGTCGGTATTCTATGATGCGTTCGCGGCTGGCGTTTTGGGCCTGCGCTAGCCGCAGGGCTTGGAAAGCCGCGCGTCCCGAGCGTTGGAAGTTGCCGGCCACAAAGTGACCTTCGGCCAGCGTGCCCCATATGTGATAGTTATTTTGCTCGATTAACAGGGCTTGCTGCGCCAAAGCCACTGCTTTGTCTCCGTCGCGATAGGCGGGGTCGGTGGCGGTGGCATAGAGCCAGCTCAGATTGTTCATGACAAAGAATTCATCGGGTTGAGCCTCCAAAATCGCTTCCAGCAATTCAATGGCATCCGCATAACGGCCCAGCTTGATATAGGCTGTACCGAGTCCGAAACGGGTCTGTAAATTATCCGGCCAACGCTCTACCGCCTGTTCGAAAATGCGAATGGCCCGGTCCACGCGATCCTCGGCCAGTGCCGTATAGCCAGCTTGCGTCACGCGGGCTTGCACCGCCTGTTCGCGCAGAGGGTCTTGTTGACTCCACGCGCGGGGCGGTGCCAAACCGCCAGCCAGGCTTATCCACGCCATGCCTAGTGCGAGAAGGACCCAACAGCGGCGGGGTCGTTCATTAACAGTTGTCGTTTTATACTTCATTCCACACGCTCCGCAGGGGCCACCGCCCCTTCCACTTCCACTTCCACAGTGCCGGGCCGGACCTCGCCCAAGCGCACATCGTCCGGTAAATGCACGCGCACATTCATCTTGTGCGTCAAGTCCGCCGCATTAATGGCCTGCAAGTCAATGTATACTCGTATATTATCGGGGGTCAACGCTTCCAACCGGTCGGGGCGACCCACAATTTCCACATCCACCCTTTCCGGTGACACTTGAACACGCTGCCATTGGCGTTTGCCCCACAGCAACTTGACCGGCAACGCCTCGAGTACTTTACGTGCGGTTTGTTCGGTTAGTTGCACATCCACCTCCACCCGTTCCGGTGTCAGGCGCGCCGTCCATGCGCGGCTGGGCGGAATGAGGTCCACCTGCAGTTTGAAAGATTGCAAACGACCGTGCATGTCGATCGAGGTGGTGCGAATCGCCTCGACCTGTTCCAGTCGCTGGCGTGGTCCGCGCACCGTTACTTCGGCCGGTTCGGCCACAATTTGTTCCACTAAATATCCTTCCGGCGGAGTCCCTTGAACGTGTACCCGCACCGGCAACGTACGGTCTATCTCTTGATCAATGTTCAAGGTGATTTCGCCCGGGCGCACAAAGACCGGGCGCACTCCGGCCGGGGCCTGGACATCGCGTGTAAGCAAGGGCAGCGCGACCGTTTCGCCGGGCGAAAGGTCGCGGGCGTCAACCACCACCGCCACCTCGTCGGCCTGCAGGTTGCGCAGTCCTTCGCGTGACCCGCGGAAATCCACGTCCACGGCCTGGACCGATTGCTCCAATACGGCCCACCCGCTGTCCAACAGCACGCGCACGGGCACGTCGGTAACGGTTTGTTCAAAGCTGATGGTCGGCTGGATGGCGTACCACGTGATGACCGCCAGCAGCACGGCGATGAGTTTGGTCCCCCGCTCGTGGGTTAGAAACTCTTTGGCAATTTCCTGTTTAGCGTTCATCGTCATCCGCCAATTCTGCTAACGCGGCCTCGGTCTTGGCCACGGCCGCCGGCGTTAAATCAAGTGTGTCACGTACCCGCTGCCAACGGTTTCTGTCCGCCGACGACCGGGACAGAATGGAGGCTAATATCCGGTGTAAACGGGCTTCATCAATGCCCCGGCTCAGACGGCCCCGGTAGGCGACGGAAATGGCGCCCGTTTCCTCGGAGACCGAAATCACCACGGCATCCGTTTCCTCCGTAAAACCGATTGCGGCGCGGTGGCGCATGCCCAAAGACTTACTCAGTTCGGTACGCTGTGTTAAGGGAAATACGCAGCCCGCCGCTACAATTCGGGTCCCGCGGATAATGACGCCCCCGTCATGCAGCGGCGTGTTCGGGAAGAAAATAGAGCTCAGTAATTCCGGTGTCACTACGCTGTCGATCGGTGTGCCGGCATCCTGGATGTGGCGCGTTCCGATTTCCCGCTCGATGGCGATCAGGGCGCCAATCTTTTGATCGGCCAGTTCGTTCACAGCTTTGACAATGTCGTCCACGACCGACAAGGATGCACTGTTGGTTCCGAACACGGACTGTTTGCCCAGCTCGGCTAAGGCACGGCGAATCTCCGGTTGAAAGATGATCAGAAAGGCGACCGCCAAATAGACTGAGAACCGTTGCAACAGCCAACTGAGGGTGTTGAGATGGAACCAGTGCGTCAAGGCCAACAATAACAGGACCACCAGCACCAGCCCGGAGAGCACGGCCGCTCCGCGCGTGCCGCGAAAGAAACGAATTAAATAGTAGAAGGCCACCGCCAGGAAAACGATCTCAACCACACCGGACCAACCGGGTAGGTGCAGTTGTTCGATCCATCTCAGCATGGGGCTCCTTGTTGTTTCAGCGTGGTCATTGCGTGCCGCAGTCTATTCACAACCCGCACGACATCGCAAGTCTCTTTTACGTCATGGGTGCGAATAATGGCGGCACCATGTTCCGCCGCCCAAACCGCCACCGCCAAACTCGCGGCCAGACGCTCTTCAACCGGGCGATCGCACAGTGCCCCCAGAAAGCGTTTCCGCGAAGCCCCCACCAGCACGGGTACCCCGAGGCGGCACAGGGTCGGGAGTCCGGCCAGCAATGACCAGTTGTGATCGAAGGTCTTCCCGAATCCAATGCCCGGATCAACCGCCAGTTGAGCACGCGCCACGCCAGCCTGTGCGGCGGCGTCCAGCCGTGCGGCCAAAAAGTCGCGCACTTCGGCGACTACATCTTCATACACCGGCTGATCCTGCATCGTGCGCGGCTCACCCTGCATGTGCATGAGGATCAAACCGGCCCCGTACTGTTGTGCGAAGGCGTACATCGCGGGATCCTGGCGGGCAGCGGTGATGTCGTTGATGATATGGGCACCGGCGTCCAGTGCGGCCCGGGCGGCTTCAGGCTTGTAGGTGTCGATCGAAAGGACGGCATCGGTCGTGGCGGCCAGGGCTGTGATCACGGGCACCACGCGGCGACACTCTTCCCCGGCCGTTACCGGTTCCGCGCCCGGTCGACTCGATTCGCCGCCAATATCCAGCACATCCGCGCCTGCCGCCCGTAAGGCTTGCCCTTGGGCGATGGCGGCGTCCGTGTGGGCATAACAACCGCCGTCAAAAAATGAATCGGGGGTCACGTTCACAACGCCCATCACCAACGTTCGTTCACCCCAGGGCAGTTGACGTCCCCGGCAATGCCAGGTCTGCTGCTGCGTGGGGGGCGCGGTGTTGGACGGATGAGTCGACATCAGGCGGGGGCAGGTCCCGGATCGGGCACGGCGGGCGCAGGCTTGTCGGACTCCGATTCTTCCACCGCTTTGGGAGTTTCCGGTTCCGGCTCTTCTTCGATGGGTAGATACTCGTCGCCGTATTCCTCGATACGTTCTTCCTCCGTCAATATCCGGCCATGCTTAACCAGCTCTTCCACTTCGCGGCCATCCAGCGTTTCCCGTTCCAGCAGCAGCTCCGCCAGTTGATCCAGTTCCTGACGATGTTCCTTCAACATGGTTAACGCCCGGTCATAAGCCTCGGTGACCAAGCGACTGACTTCAGCATCAATCTTGCGCGCGGTCTCTTCGCTGTATTCGTAGTTACGGTTGACTTCGCGCCCCAGAAACAGGGTTTCTTCACGGTTCCCGAAACTCTGCGGCCCCAGAAGCGGGCTCATGCCCCATTCGCACACCATCATGCGCGCGATGCGGGTGGCCTGTTTCAGGTCGCTGTAGGCCCCGGTCGTAATATCGCCGAACACGAGCTCCTCCGCCGCACGGCCACCCATGATTCCGTTCAGCATGGCCAACAACTTGCCGCGACTCTCGGTGTAGCGGTCCTTCTCCGGCAACTGCATGGTAGAGCCCAACGACTGGCCGCGCGGAATAATGGTCACCTTATGCAGCGGCTCGCTTTCTTTGGACAACAACATGACCAAGGCGTGGCCGCCCTCATGGTAGGCGGTTAAGCGCTTTTCATTATCGTCCATCAAGCGACTACGCCGTTCCCGGCCCCAACGCACTTTATCGCGGGCCTCTTCCAAATGTTTCAACCCCACGCGGGTGGCACCCTCTCGCGCAGCCAACAGGGCGGCTTCGTTGATCAGGTTCGCCAAATCCGCGCCGGAAAAACCCGGGGTCCCGCGGGCGACGCGGCGTAAATCCACTTTCTTCTGTAACTTGATCTTCTTGGAATGAATTTGCAGAATGGCGGTCCGGCCTTCCAGCGACGGCAAGTCGATCATGATCTGGCGGTCAAAACGGCCCGGCCGCAACAACGCAGGATCCAGCACGTCAGGCCGGTTGGTGGCGGCAATGATGATGACGCCCTCTTGCGTATCGAAACCGTCCATCTCCACCAGTAACGCGTTCAGGGTCTGTTCGCGTTCATCATGTCCGCCGCCAATGCCGCTGAAACGACTGCGGCCTACCGCGTCGATTTCGTCGACAAAAATGATGCAGGGGGCGTTCTTCTTGCCTTGCTCGAACATGTCCCGTACGCGCGAGGCCCCGACCCCGACAAACATCTCCACAAAGTCCGAGCCGCTGATGCTGAAAAACGGTACTTCAGCTTCCCCGGCAATGGCCTTGGCCAACAGCGTCTTGCCGGTGCCCGGCGGCCCCACCAGCAGCACGCCTTTAGGGATACGGCCGCCTAGTTTCTGGAACTTCTTGGGGTCCTTGAGGAAGTCGATAATCTCGTGGACTTCGTCCTTGGCTTCTTCGATCCCGGCCACCTGGTTGAAGGTGATCTTGTTCTTGTCGCGCGTCAGTAATCGCGCCCGGCTTTTGCCAAAGCTCATGGCGCCTTTGCCGGCCATGCGCATTTGCCGGAAGAAAAAGAAGTACAGCAGGCCGATTAACAATAGGAACGGGATCGCCCCGGAAAGAATCTGCCAGATATACGGATTCTGCGGCCGGTATTGAAAAGGCACGCCGCCTTCCCGCAGGCGTTCCTCCAGCGCGTCGCTGACCCGGACATCCACCCGGAAGCGCAAGGGCCGTTCCGTGCGCGGATCCAGCTCCGCCAGCTCGCCGCGCACGTACTGCTGTCCCGAGACTTCCAGCACGATTTCGGCGTTCCGTATTTTCCCTTCCTCGATCATATCCAGAAAGTCGGGGTTATAGGGAATGCGCTCTTCCCGTTCCTGACCTTGGGAAAACACCTGATACATCGTGAGCGACATGGCCAGCAGGAGCAGCCACATGGCCAATCCCCGCATCGGTACTTTCTTGCCGTCCGGCCGTGGTGACGGCGGCGGGGAAGGCGGTGGGGGCGGGGCGTTGTTATTTTTTTGGCTCATTACTCGATTCCATTCCTTTCATTCAGCGGCTCGCGCACGACCGGGGACCGCTTGACGGGGCATCGCACACAGCGCACGCTAGTCTACATGCTTGCCCGGGAATTACAAGGCGCAGGCTCTTGCCGACGATTCAGACAGTGGGGAGGGGTGCAGGAATCTTTGATTCGACTGAGTTCTTTTTCCCCGCTGCGTCTGGTGGACGACTACGGCGACGACAACGGGGGACGATTTTGGAGGGGGCATTCGTAATCCGTAGTCGTCGCCGTAGTCGTCCACCGCGTCCGTTAAAGATTGGGGTTCTCAAAACAGCCTCAATACGCCATCAATTTCTTACAGCAAAACCGGCAGGCAGCGCAGCGATTTCCCTGGCCGTGAGCGGACGGTAGGCCCCGACGGCCAGTGTCCCCAGCGTAACCGGCCCCACCCGAATCCGGCGTAACCGGGTGACGCGCACCCCGATCGCGGCCAGTAGCCGACGAATGTGCCGGTTCCGCCCTTCAATCAACGCCAAGTGGTAGCAGGCCCCGTTTGGCATGGCCCGCCCGCGCCGGATCTTGGAAACCCGCAGGCACTCGCCATCGTCGGTCACGCCATTACGCAGGCGCCGGGTTTCCGCCGGTTGCAGCGCGCGATCGGTCCACACCTGATATTCCTTCTCCACGACGTACCGGGGATGCTGAATATGCTGTGCCCAGTCGCCATCGTTGGTAAGCAGCAACAAGCCTTCGCTGTTACAGTCCAGTCGACCGACCGGGAACAGGCGGGGCATACCGGGTGGTAGCAGGACCAAAATCGTGTCGCGCCGCTCCGGATCACGGCACGTGCAAATGTACCCCCTGGGCTTGTTCAGCAGGCCGTAAACAAAACGTTGCGGGGCCACGGGCTTGCCGTCCAGCATAACCGTTGCGCGGGCCGGATCAATCCGGACGCCTTGGGTGGTCACGACCTGACCGTCAACCGCCACGCGGCCAGCCGCAATGAGCTGTTCGCAGGCCCGTCGCGAACCAAGGCCACAGGACGCCAGGAACTTTTGCAGCCGGATATCAGACGGGCGGCTTGGTTTTGCGCAGGCCATAGACTTTATCGCCCGGCTTCCAGTCGCCACGGGCTTGCAGCACATCCACGCGCTCGTACCGTTTGAGTACGTTGCGCTTGGTGGCGATCTTACTGGCAGACTTTAAACTACGATGCATGGACATAATGAATACTCCCTGAAAATGAGCGCCGACTGTGCCCGCTGCCGGACGCATTGTCAATGCTGAAATTGCCGCTAATTTACAATTGTCGGCGCAGGCGTGCAAATGGTACCGTGCGTGGCGATGAAAGCGACGGATTTAAGAGGTATTCTAGGCTACATGGTGCGGTTCCGCGACCGGTTGTTCGTGCTGAACATCGATAGCGCGGTATTGGCGGCCGACACCTATCGCACGTTGCTGCTGGATATTTCGGTATTGCGCAGTCTGAACATCAATGTCCTGATCGTGCACGGGGCCAGCCGGCGCATCGCGGCTTTAGCGGATCAACTGGGACAACCGGCTTCCGATTTGGACGGACTGGGCATTACCGATACCCCCACGCTGGAGTTGGCGCTGTTGGCGGCCTATCGGTTTGCGCACGACATATTACAGGGGTTGGCCGAGTCGGACGTGCGGGCGGCGGTGACCAATGCGGTGGTGGCGCATCCGGCGGGCATTCGTGGCGGCCGCGACTTTCAGCATACGGGCAAAGTCGAGCGCGTGGACACGCCGCTTTTACATCAATTGCTCGGGGAAGGGGTGGTACCCGTGATCCCGCCGATTGGCATGGACGGGAATGGCCGGTCCTATCGGGTCAATTCAGATCAAGTGGCGTTGGCGGTGGCGCAGGCCTTGAACGCAGACAAGCTCATGTATATCACCACCCATAACGGCATCGCCGAAGCGGGGGCGTTGAGCGCGCAATTCTCCGTGGCAGAAGCCAAGACCTGTTTGCGCAGCCGGGGCGCGCAGTGGACACCTGAAATGCGATCGCAATGGGAGCACGGTCTGCGCGCCTGTGAGCAGGGCGTACAGCGCGTCCATTTCATCAACGGGCTACAGGACGAAGCGCTGCTGGGCGAGGTCTTTTCCAACGAAGGCGTCGGCACCATGATCTACGCCAATGAATACCAATCCATCCGCCCGGCCCGTAAACGGGATACCGGCATCATTCTGCGGCTGATTCGCGAAGCGGTATCGGCCGAGGAACTGGTGGCCCGGACCCGTCGTGAAATCCATGAGCAGTTGGATCATTTTTTTGTGTTCGAGATTGACCGCAACGTAGTGGCTTGCGCGGGTTTGCGGACCTACGCCGCCGAAGGGCTTGCCGAGTTGCACTGTCTGTTTGTGGCGGCGGCACACGAAAATCAGGGCATCGGTCGCAAGCTGATCGAGTACTGTGCCGACCGGGCCCGGGCATTGGGCTGCCGACGGTTACTGGCCTTGTCCACCCAGACCTTCAACTATTTCAAGCACAAGGGCGGGTTTGAGGAAGGGCAACTGGACGACCTGCCGGCGGAGCGCAAAGCGGCCTACCAGCAACAAGGCCGCCAATCGCGCATTCTCATCAAGGATTTGTGAGGGGACTCCGACCGGAGTCCCGATCCCGCCGTCAGGCGGGTATCGGGACGGAGTGGAGGAATCTCATGACCGCGCCAGCCACCGTCGCCTTGGGAACGTATTCAAAGGCGACGCGGCCTGGCGGAGAACGAGATTTTTCGACTACGCTTCGCTCCGCTCAAAATGACAACAGGCGAGCGGAGCTCATTGTGGACATTGCTAGATATGACGCGTAAATAACACCCATGGGCTCAGACAACTATTACGTATACATGCTCTCCAACAAGAACCGAACTACGCTTTACACGGGCATGACCAATGGCCTTACCAAACGAGTGCTGCAGCACCGGCGTGGGGATCCGATCCGCCCCACATGAAAGGGAAGGGCGATGGTCATTCCGACCGGAGTCCCGATCCCGCCGTCAGGCGGGTATCGGGACGGAGTGGAGGAATCTCATGACCGCGCCAGCCACTACACGCAATCCGGCGCGGTCTCAACCGGTTCGCCCAATCAGGAGACCCCTCGACTGCGCTCGGGGTGACCGTGGGGAGAAAGCGGACAAGATCATGGTTGAGATTGAGGGTGCTCAACACCAAAGTTCGGCACTACGTGTCTTCCCCGAATACGCTTACCCGATCTCGGGGAGTTCATAGCCTGCGCGTCGCTCGTAATCGAGAAATTGGTTGGCCTCCGGCGAATTGGTAAACTGTTCGGCCTGTGGGTCCCACTTGAACCGGAAACCGGTCTCCCCCATGATCTCGCTCATCCAGCGGGCGATATTGACCAGATGACAGAGGGTCACCGACCGGTGTCCAACTTCAACATCAGCGGCAAGCTCCGTGCCATTCCTGATGGCATCCAGCCAGTTGCGAATATGATTTCCGCTCCGGACAAGCTGAATAGGCAGCGCCTCCACTTCCTCGGGTCGGACTTGCAGGATTTCCGGCGAGCTTGCCTGTGAAGAATTACGGCCCACCCGTATGTCCCCATCTTCACCATAGAAGTGCCCACCACCCATCGGTCCACCTTCCATCTCCACCAGGATGCCGTCTCCGCCATCATCATAACGCATGAAAACCTTAGGCTCATTCGGACCGTGGAATCGTCCGGGGCGCGGCTCGGTAATGACCCAAGGCTCAAAAACCGGTCCTTCCGTCCAGATTTCCACCGGTCCGCTCTCGTCCATACCCAAGGCCCACTGAATCTGGTCCAGCCCGTGGGTGCCCCACGCCGACAACTCGCCGCCGGAAAACTCGCGGAACGACATCCATCCGGGATTGGCCCGGTTCTTGTAAATCTCGGGATGGTAAGGGACCAGCGGGGCGGGTCCGCACCACATCTCCCAATCGAGATTCTCGGGCACCGGCTGGCCGGGCAAGGCATTCTCCATGGGGCTTTGGTAATTATACCCTTTTACCGACTTGATTTTTCCGATGGCCCCGTTGCGGATCAACGTGCATGCCCGCCAATTATCGAAGATCGAGCGCTGCTGACTGCCCACCTGATGCACCACCTTGTAGCGGCGGGTAGCCTCCACCACCTTTCGCCCTTCTGCGATGGTGTAGCTGAGCGGTTTTTCTGTATACAAATGCTTGCCCGCCATTGCCGCACTGATCGCGATCGGTACTTTCCACTGTTCATTGGTTGCAATAATCACCGCATCAATATCGTCACGATCCAACGCCACCCGGTAATCCTGCACATCGCCGCGTTCCTTGTTGACATCCACCCGCAGGACCACCGACACATTCGGCTCACGATTAACGGCATTTGCAACAGTACTTCCCCGATGTCCGTTTCCGATGCACGCTACCACAATGCGCTCATTTGCGCCGGGCGTCCCCTCAATGCCCAGCACATGACGAGGCAAGAACATCGGGGCACTGGCTGCGGCAACCGTTCCGGCGGCGGTGCGGTGCAGAAATTGACGGCGACTGATCCCTGACTTTTTCGATGCGTATTTATCCATGATCATTTCCTTTTTGCTTTGCATTAGAGTGAAACATAGACCGCGCTGCCATGCAACCTTTTTACGTGGGCTTTTTGGGGGTTCCGCGCCGCAATCCTTAGTAAAAGAGCCATGTCCTGTGCCCCAATCGAAACAGGCTCTTGCAAAACGATCTTGTCATCCGGCGTGTCTTTCGTTTTACTGCAAAGCAGCCGGTATCAAGCACGGATACGCGGATTTGGCCAGCCAAACTAACGGGGATATGTCAGCACAATAACGAAAGGGTAATAACATGGGTCAAGTTGGAATTGGATTGAACTTGGAGGCGGTGCGCACCGCCCATAAATCGTTTGAATGGGGCGTGGAATTCGCCGCCGATTTGGGCTACGAATACCTGGAACCGATGATCCACTGGGGACGCGAACTGCTCAGCGAGGCCCGTTATTTCCACAGTGTATCGATGCTCGATGATCCGTATCGCGTGCGTGATAAGATCGAAAAGCACGGTCTCAAGCTCTCGGCGTTCTCCTCTCACAGCCAGGCGTCCAAGCCGGAGATTGCCGTCGAGTACCTGAAGCAGGCGGCGCGGTATGCCAAGGAAGCCGGTGCCCCGATCATCAACACACACGAAGGGCACAAGCAACCGTGGACGACAGCAGAAGAGGATTTTGTGCTCATCCGGTATTCGTTGATGGAAGCCCTGAAAGTATGCGAGCGACGCGGCATCAAAATCGGGTTCGAGATGCATCAAACCTATTCGCTGCGTCCGGAGTTGTATGACAAGTGCTTGAACTTGGTCGATTCGCCGAATTTAGGGGCGAATTTCGACACCGGCAATGCCTACCTCGGCGGTGAGGAACCGCACGAATGGCTCGAAAGGGTCAAGGATCGCGTCATCCATATCCACGCCAAGGATATATCGGTCGAACAATCCGAAGCCGAACGCGGAAAGGTTATGGGTACGGCCGTCGGCTGCGCCTGCGGCGATGGGGTCATCGATTGGAAACGGGTCATCGACATCTGTCGCTCGGTGCCACAGGACATCGTGCTGAGTGTGGAATGCGGTACGCTCGAACAGGCGGAACGCAGCATCGCCCACCTCAAGTCTATCCGGGACGAGTAGGGTAAAACAACGAACTCCTTGAAAGCGTCAAAGAATCAGGGACATTGGTGCGTATGACAGAAGGTGATAAGCTTATGGTGGCCATTCAAGGAGAACTAGCCTTTGCACGGCTACGTGACCGGGCCACCTTCCGCATTAGCCACGCCATGAAGCAATTCGGGGCCACGGCCCTCGAACAAGGGGTACAACATATCGTCGTGGACATGCAGCAATGTATCGGCATGGACAGCACCTTTATGGGCGTGTTGGCGGGGCTGGCACTGCGCATGAAGAAGGAAAGCCGGGGCCTCATTTATATGGTCAATCTGACCGATCGTACCCGGGGCTTACTGGCTACGCTCGGCCTTGACCAACTGGTGAAAACCCATACGGCAGGTCAATCCCCCCCGCCATATGCCGCCGAGTTGGGGCGGCTGTCGGCGATGGCACCGGCCGAACAAACCACCGGCTCGCAACATGACACGGCCAGGATGATGCTGGAAGCGCACGAGACCCTCGTTGATTTGACCCCGGAGAATGCGCCGCGCTTCAAGGATGTCCTTACGTTCCTGCGCGAAGACATTGCCCGCGGGGAAGAGGAGGCTTAACCCGCACTTGCATACGGCAGGCTCTTGCAAAACCTCCGAGGTCGACACGGAGGTCGACCCTCCGGCAAATGGACAGGCCTATTTCGCAGGGTTCCGGAGGGGCAGGCTCCGTCCTGCCCTTATGAATGGGAGGTTTTGCGAGAGCCTCGGGTTAATAACGATATGCCAGGCTGGTGCCTTGGCATCCGGCACCAGGCAGCGGTGGTCAATCGTGTACCCTGGCACCCAGATGATTTTCCCGCGCAGTTCCAGTAGCGGAATATGCGCCCGCTGCGTGCGCGGGATTTTTAGGTCGGTGAAAATATCCTGTATTTTGCGCGAGCCGCGCATGCCCGCCGGTTGCAGGCGATCGCCGGGTTGCCACGCCCGTAAATATAAGTGAGCCCGGCCGACGGCGCTGGCGGCGATGTAGGCTTCCTGTATTCCGTCGCTCCGGGAATGGCGCGGTACGCGTTGATACCCCCGGACCTTGCGCAGGGTCACCTCCACCCCCCAGTCCTCGGCTTGGGTCACACCGGGCCGGATGAGTTTTTGTCGCCCGGGCACCCGGATGGTGGTCACCGCCGCCAACGGTTGCACCGCCAGCTTGGTATAGGTGCGTACCACCGCCCCGCCTGCACCCAAGGGCACCCACACCTGCCCGTCCGTGTCCGCGCTTAACTGGTCGATCCGTCGTACGGTGTCGTAACCCAGCGTATCGGCGCACGCGGGCCATTCCCGCACACACCAATGCCACAACAGGCGACGGCGCCGGGCAGGCGGCAGCGCAGCCAAAGCGGGTACTTGCAGCTTGGTCGGCTGATCCGCTGGGCAGCAGGCGGCCCAGTCGGCTTGCAGGCTGGCTTGCAAAACGTCGTCATCGGCTTGCAGTAAGTTGGCCAAGCGCGCCAGAGCCGGGTCGAGTTGCGGATTGAAGTTCGTCCGTAGCCAGGGCAGGCATTCATGCCGCAGGCGATTACGTAGATGAGCCGGATCCTGATTGCTGGCGTCTTCCCGCCATGTATCCCCTTGTTCGACCAAGGCCTGGGCCAGGGTGGCCTTGGGTACCGTAAGCAGCGGCCGCACAATCTTCATGCCCGCGCGTTCCGTCTGCGGCCGGATAGCCGCCAAGCCGGTCAAACTGCAGCCCCGCAAAATTCGCGCCAGTACCGTTTCGGCCTGGTCATCCCGCGTGTGGGCCAAGGCCAACACATCGTACCGGTGCCGACGCCAACACGCGCTGAAAAAGTCGTAGCGCACGATGCGCGCCTGCATTTCGATGGAGCGGCCTTGTTGGGTGGCCAACGTTGCCACGTCGGCGCGGTGCAGGTGATATGGTACGCCCCGGGCTCGGCACTGTTTACGCACAAACGCCGCGTCAGCGTCCGCCGCCGCACCCCGTAACCCGTGGTGGACATGGGCCACGCCCAGCTGCCAGCCGTGGGACGGGGCCAGCGCCGTCAAAACGCGCCACAACGCCATCGAGTCCAGGCCCCCTGAGACCCCGAGCAGAATGTGCGCCCCGTCAGGGAAGAAAGCCCCCTCCTCCACGATCCGTATAAGTTGCTGCAACGTCTTCATGTTCGAACTGTTTGTCTTCGTCAACGCACTTCAACCCGGAAATAAAAGGCGGCGGGTGACCGGACCCGTTCCAGCCGGATCAAGACCGGGTTCAGGCCCGCCGTTAAGACCACCTCCATCAGGTCGCCATCGCGCTCCGCGTTGCGCGGCGTGGTGTGCTCGTAGATTTTGCGATCGTCCAGCCAGACGTGTGCGCGATCATGATGCCCAATCCACAACCGCGCCCGTAGCGGCCATTCGGCAAAGAGCGTGGTGTGCAGGTAAATCACCTCGCCGGGGGCCATGCCGGGCCATTGTTCCAAATCCAACCGCCCCATGCGATCAATGTGTTCCGTGTCAATCGCCTGCCACGTGCGGGCCGGGCCGTCGGCGACTGCTAATGTTTGCTGACGCGCCAGCTGCGGCGGCTCGTCCGCGGAGGAAAACGGGTCGTCCGCCAGCGGGAACGGGCCCAGCAGCCGCCAGGTGGGCGGTTTGATCAGGCGCGCCAGCGGGGCCGGAACGCTGCCATCGTCGTCAATGACCTCTAAACGCAACGGATAGGTGCCCGCGCGCAGCTGTCCGGTAATGGCAGCCTCAAAGTCAAGGTAGCGCGTCTCGTTTGGCGGCAGCACAAAACGGATAAATTGAGACGGTTCCACCCTGATCCCGCCCGGGGGCGCGAGCCGTATCCGTAGTCGTTGCGCCTCGTCGGTGTGGTTGGTGACCCGGAAACCGAACAATTCGCTTTGGTCGTGCCGGGTCATGTAGCGATCCAGTAACGGCAGGCCGCGTGCGTCGCGAAAGCCGACGGCCTCGACGTCGATGGGGGGAACTTCCAGTTCCGGCAGCTCGGGTAAAAAATCAGTATAAAAAAGGTATACATCCGCCCACACGTAAAGCGGAATCTGGTGAAGTGCGGCCTCCACCCAGAGGTGGGCCGGACCGGTGTGCGTCTCGCCGGTCCAGCAATCGACCCAATCGCCTGCGGGCAAATAGACGCTGCGTTGGCCGCCGTTCTGCAGGATGGGGGCCACCAGTAAGTCGGGCCCCAGCAAGAATTGGTCATCGGCCGCCCGGGCGTGTGGGTCGTCGGGATAATCGAGGTCCAGCGGCCGGGCCAAAAGAGGTCCATCCAGCAAGGCTTGTCCACCCCAGTAGTGCAGTTGTGTTTCAAGTGCGGAGCGCAGCTCAAAATAGTAGCGGGCAATCTGCACTGTTTCTTCGTCGTAACGCCAAGGCTCAACGGCATCATCGGTTTGCAGGCACATCAACGGGGTGAACGTGGCCAACTGAATCCAGCGAATGAGCTCGTCCTTGGCAAAAATGCCCGTGAACCCTTTGGGGGCGGGTGTCCAGAAGGGTGCCCCTTGGCGGGCCGCGTCCAAGCCTTGTCGCAGGCCCTGCGCCAATCCGGACCAATTGGCAGGCAGCGCTGTCGCCGAGCCAGCGGTACGCACCGCACTGAGGTTCAGGTCCCATAACGAGGCGATGTCGTCCCGCCACGATGCGCGCGCCTCCGGGTCGTCCAGTCGCGTCGGGAACGCCGCGGTCGGCGGTGCGTCGGCGACAAAATGCAAGCCGCGCGCCTGCCACTGCTGAATCCAGGTACGGGGCCAGGGGAACCGATCGGGATCCAGTATCGGTTCTGCCTCCGCATGTTCCCAACCGGTAAGGCCCCAGCCGCCGACGGACAACCCGGCCGCCTGCATCTTCTGCACGGCCCGGTCCACTTCGTCCGCATGCGGATAGTCGCGGCGCGTCCACCACGGCTGGTAGATCCAGGCCGGCGGCCAGTGGGGACCACTGTCGACTTCGACGCGCTCGTAAATGGGGCCCACCGGATCGGGCGCGCGGACAATGGCGCCGGCATTACGGGGCGGCACGCGCCACCACCATTGATCCGCTGCAACATGGGCTTGGCCCGCCACGTCCGCTCCCGCCGTACCTGCGAGGCTGAGCACCCACCACAGAAGCAAAACGAACGCCCATCGCCCCGGCGCTACCCTGCGGGTGAAGGTTTCGATTGCCGAACGGGCCGATTCTGTATATAGATAGGGTGTGTTGTTCATCCCGAGCAAGGATAACCCAATGAAAGAAAAAGTCACCGTGTCATTTCAAATCGAGTCCGACCAGCGGGACTGGCTGGAAGCCAAGGCTGAAACCTACAACTTGGCCAATGCGGACAAGGCCCTGCGCGTGCTGCTGGATTTCGCCATGCAGGACGGTGACGACAAAACAATCTTCGAAACCATTCGCTGTACCCGCTGTTAAGGAACCGATCACCCATGCCCTGCAATACTGCCCTCGATACTTTCATGCAGGCCTTCCCGCATGAAGCCCTGACGTTTGACGACGTCACCCTGGTCACCCGCTACGCCGATTTTCTGCCGCACGAAACGAATCTCGACAGCGCCTTGACCCGGCGCATAACCCTGCATATTCCGTTCGTCAGCGCGGCGATGGATACCGTAACCGAAGCGGAAATGGCGGTTGAAATGGCCATGAACGGCGGGATCGGCGTCATTCACAAAAACCTGTCCGCCACGCAACAAGCCGACTTGGTACACGAAGTCAAAATCCATCTGAACGGGTTGATTCGCGACCCGATCACGTTTAAGGCCGATCAAACCCTCGACGATGTTCAGGCGTATCGCAAGCAGCGCGACCTGCCTTTCAGCGGTTTTCCCATTGTGGATGAGCAAGGACGGTTGATCGGGATTCTGACCTCGCGCGACATCAAATTCGCGGAAGACAATCATGCGATCATCCGCAACGTGATGACCAAGGACGTCATCTCCGCGCCGCCCACCACCACGCTCAATGAGGCGCATGCCGTGATGCTGAAAAACCGCATCGGGAAACTGCCCATATTGAAAGACGGCCGCCTGACCGGTCTGTACAGCTTCACCGACGTACGGTCGTTGATTGAAAACGATCAACCACTGATCAATCGCGATCATCAGTATCGATTGCGGGCGGCCGCGGCCGTGGGGCCCGCAGATTACGAGCGCGCCGAGGCGTTGGCGGCTCAGGACGTGGACGTGCTGGTGGTGGACACCGCGCATGGCCACAGTGCGGGTGTGATTGAAATGACACGCTGGATCAAGGCCACGTTCCCGGAAGTCGATGTCATCGCCGGCAACATTGCCACGGCGGAAGCGGCGTGTGCCTTGCGGGATGCGGGCGCTGACGCCGTCAAGGTGGGTATCGGGCCCGGCTCGATTTGCACCACCCGGGTTGTTGCCGGGGTGGGCATCCCGCAGTTATCGGCCGTGTACGCGTGCGCCCATGCGCTGGACGGCGACATACCGGTGATCGCCGATGGCGGCATCCGGCATTCCGGCGATGTGGCCAAAGCGATTGTGGCCGGCGCAAATGCGGTGATGATGGGGTCGGTTCTGGCCGGCACCCAGGAAAGTCCCGGCGAAAAGATTATCTATCAAGGGCGGCAATATGTGGTCTACCGCGGTATGGGCAGTCTGGACGCCATGCGTAGCCGGGCTGGTAGCCGTGAGCGATACGGCCAAACCGGTGCCACCGAGGATGAACTTGTCCCGCAGGGCATCGAGGGTATGGTCCCGTTCGCCGGCTCAGTGGCCTCGGTGTTGAAGCAATACGTGGGCGGTTTGCGCGCGTCGCTGGGCTATTGCGGTTGCCGCGACCTGACCACCCTGCAAGCACAAGGCCATTTCCAGCGCATCAGTCCCGCTGGCGTCAGCGAGGGCCATGCCCACGACGTGGCGATCACCAAGGATGCGCCCAATTACCGGTCGCGCACGTAGTCAACATTCAACAAGGATCACCTGATCCGTCCCCAGCGGCGGCTGAGGGGCCAGTAGACGATGACGGCCGGGCCAACGACGTTTTCACGGTCAACCCCCCCGAAATACCGGCCGTCGAGGCTTTGCCGGGTGTTGTCTCCCAAGGGCAGGTATTCGGTCGACCCTAATTGGAGGACACTGCGTTGATGAGTGAAGGGCGGGGTGGGAACGCCCGTGCCGGTGGGCGGTAGCACGTACCCCTGATACCCTTTGTCGGCAGCGTATACCTGCCGCCGGAACACGTCCGGCTCAACCAGGCGTTGGCCGTTGATCACCAGATACGGGGGATCAATGGATACCTGCTCGTCCGGCAAGGCGACCAAGCGCTTGATGTAATAGGTGTCTTCCTTGACTTGCGGGTGCGTGATGCCATCGGTTCGAAAGACAAACACATCGCCGCGTCGCGGACGGATAAAGTTGTAGCGCAGCCGATTCACGAAAATGTGATCGCCCGCGCGTACGCGGCCGGAAGCCAATAGGTCGCCCTGTTGGACGTTGTCGCCGGGACTGAAATGCTGGGCCATGCCCGGGCGGAACGGGGGGACCACCCCGTTCAAGCTATAGATGTAGGTTTCATCGCGCACCAACTGCTCGATCACGCCCGACCGGGCTGCGCGTATTTCCACATAGCGGTCCCCGAACAGCGCCAGCGAAACCAGCGTCAACGGAAACCGGTCCATTAGTCCGCGCCCAACCTGTGGTTCGACCTTGACCCCATACAAGGTCGGTTCCATGGACCCGGTCGGAATCTTGAACGGCTGCACAAAGAACGTGCGGAAGGCCATGGCCACCGAAATCGCGACCACCGCGATCTCCACATATTCCCGGATGCGCGGGTTCGATTTTACCGGATACACTTCGCGGGCGCATGCCATCAAGGGCTCCAACGATGCTTCCGCCGCTGCATAATCGCGTTGTTTCCACGCCGCCCGCGTCGCAGCCTCCGCCTCGCGCAAGGCTTGCAGCGGGCCGGGGTCCGCCACGTCTTCGCGCATGTGGCGCGCGTGGCGGGCATCGTGCAGGGTCTGCTTAACCTGTTTCTTCAGTTGGCGGCGCTTGAAAAAGTTCATAGATCCTCAAGTCCTATCAGCCGGTCGATTTCAGGACCGAAATGAAAGCGTCCTGCGGAATGCTTACGCGGCCGACCTGTTTCATTCGCTTTTTACCTTCCTTCTGCCGCTCAAGCAACTTGCGTTTGCGGGTAATATCCCCACCGTAACATTTGGCCGTGACGTCTTTGCGCATGGCGCGAATGGTTTCCCGGGCGATAATCTGCTTTTGGATGGCCGCTTGCACCGGCACGGCAAACATCTGCGAGGGGATGACTTCTTTCAAGGCCTTGCACATTTGCCGGCCCCGTTCCGCCGCTTTGTCGCGATGTACAATGCAGGAGAAGGCGTCCACCACCTCGCCGTGCACTAGAATGTCCATGCGCACCAAATCATCTTCAAAGTAACCGATCGGTTCGTAGTCCATCGAGGCGTAGCCCCGGCTGATGCTTTTCAGGCGGTCGTGAAAATCAATCAGGATCTCGTTCAACGGCATGTTGCAGCTCAGCATCACGCGGCGCGCGTCGAGCGTGTCGGTTTTTTCCAGCTCCCCGCGTTTATCCATCACCAGTTGCATAATGTCGCCGATACACTCGTTGGGGCAGAGAATGAACACGTTGACCTTTGGCTCTTCAATGTGGTCGATGGCGGTGATATCCGGCAAGTGCGCGGGATTATCCACCTCTTTCATTTCGCCATTGGTCATGTACACCTGATACACCACCCCGGGATAGGTGGTGATGATGTCCAGGTCGTATTCCCGTCGCAGTCGTTCCTGAATAATCTCCATGTGGAGTAAGCCGAGAAACCCGCAACGGAAACCCAGTCCCAATGCCACCGAGCTTTCCGGCTGATAAAAGAAGGAGCTATCGTTCAGAATCAATTTATCCAAACTGGCCTTCAGCTTTTCGTAATCAGACGTGTCGACCGGGTAAATGCCGCTGAACACCATCGGTTGCACCTGCTTGAAGCCGGGTAACGGTTGCGCACAGGGCCGGTCCGCCCGGGTTACCGTATCGCCCACCTGCATTTCCGAAGTATCCTTAATGTTCCCGATCACGTAGCCTACGTCACCGGCCGTCAGCGAATCCATGGCCAAGGGTTTCGGGGTGAAGATCCCCACTTCCTTTACGTCAAAATCATTGCCGGTGCTCCATAACCGAATCTTGTCGCCCCGCGCCAGCTGGCCGTCCATGAACCGCACATACGTAATCACACCGCGAAACGCGTCGTAGTTCGAATCAAACACCAGCGCCCGTAACGGATTGGAGGCGGCCCCCTCCGGTGGCGGGACCTGGTTTACCACCGCTTCCATTACGGCTTCGACGCCGGCGCCGGTTTTGGCACTGACTTGCAGGCAATCATCCAGCGGGATACTCAGAATCTCCTCTATTTGCTGCATGACGCCGGGCACATCCGCGCTGGGCAAATCGATCTTGTTCAGCACCGGAATGACCGTTAACCCCTGCGCCAGAGCCAAATGGGTATTGGCTACGGTCTGGGCCTCCACCCCCTGGGCCGCGTCCACCACCAGCAACGCCCCCTCGCACGCGGCCAAGCTGCGTGACACTTCATAGGAAAAATCGACGTGTCCCGGAGTATCGATCAAGTTGAACCGGTAGGTTTGGCCGTCCTTGGCCTGATACTTCATCGTTACGGGATGGGCCTTGATGGTGATGCCGCGTTCACGTTCCAGATCCATCGAGTCCAGAATCTGTTCGCGCCGCTCGCGCACCTCGATCGTTTGCGTCACGTCCAGCATCCGGTCGGCCAGGGTGGATTTCCCGTGGTCGATGTGGGCAATAATACAGAAGTTTCGGATGTGGCGCAGGTCGCTCACTTAGGTGCCGGTCCCCAGTTGGGCCGCACAATCGGCGCGCATGGCGGCCATTTCGGCCGCCATATCCTCCGCTTTGAACAAGGATGTGCCGGCCAGCATGATGTTGACGCCGTGCGCGGCGCAGCGGGGGGCAGTGTCCCGGTCCACACCACCGTCCACCGAAATGTCGATGGCCGGATCCCAGCCACGCAGTGTCGCCATCTTCGGCAGCACTTCGGCAATAAAGGCCTGCCCGCCGAAACCCGGGTGCACGGTCATGCACAGGATTTCGTCCACCGCTTTGGTCTCGACCAGGGATTGGATGGCGGTGGCCGGCGTGTCCGGGTTGAGCGTAATGCCGGCGCGCACGCCCTGCGCGCGTATCGCTTGCAGCGTCGCGGGAATGTCGCCGTCGGCTTCGATATGAATCAGCACGGTGTTGGCGCCCGCCTTTATGAAGGCCTCGGCATAGCGGGCCGGGTCGGTAATCATCAGGTGCACATGCAACGGGGTCGCGGGCCCGTGACACTCGCGCAGGGCCGCCACCACGGCCGGGCCCATGCTCAAGTTAGGCACGAAATGGCCGTCCATGACGTCCACATGCAGACCGTCCGCGCCAGCGGTCAACGCGCGCCGCGTGTCGCGCTCCAGATTGGCCATATCGGCCGCCAGAATCGAAGGCAGAATTTTTATCTCAGGCATAGGTATACTCCACGCAAAGGGTTAGACCGTTTCCGCCAACTGGGTGTCGTGCGTCTTTTCGAAGGCGGTGATGTCGTTCGCGTATTCCAGCGTCAAGGCAATATCATCCAGTCCACGGATCAGGTGATCCTTGACCACGGGGTCAATGTCAAAATGGAAGGCAATTTCCTCGTCGACATGCAGAATCACCCGCTGTTCGTCCAGGTCGATGGTGGCGTTTACGCCCTTGAACCGTTCCACCTGCTCGAACAAGGTATCCACTTCCGGTTCGGACAACTCAATCGTTAAGATCCCGTTCTTTACGCAGTTGTTGCGAAAGATGTCGGCAAAACCGGGCACTCGTCCGCCGTTACGATCCTGCCACGGCGCGATAATAGCGCGGAACCCGTATTGCGCCACCGCCCACACGGCGTGTTCGCGGCTGGAACCACAGCCGAAATTGTTACGGGTGACAAGAATCGAGGCCCCGGCAAACTTGGGGTCGTTCAGTTCAAAATCAGGGTTGGCCTTGCCGTCTGCCCCGTAACGCCAGTCGAAAAAGAGGCTTTCGCCAAAACCGGTGCGCTTGATTGATTTTAGAAACTGCTTGGGAATGATCTGGTCGGTATCGACATTGGCCCGGTCGAGCGTGGCCACGATTCCGCGATGGGTTTGAAATGCTTGCATAGGTTCACCTAATCCATGGTTTGAGTCGCGCTATTGTTCAGGGCGACCAGTTGCGAATATCCACAAAATGTCCTTCCAGCAAGGCCGCGGCCGCCATTTCCGGGCTGACCAGGTGGGTACGGCCGCCTTTGCCCTGCCGACCTTCGAAATTACGGTTGGAGGTGGAGGCGCAACGCTCGCCCGGTGTCAATTGGTCCGGATTCATCCCCAGACACATGCTGCACCCGGCATGCCGCCACTCGGCACCCACCGCTTCAAAGATTTGGTCAATGCCTTCAGCCTCAGCCTGCTTACGCACTTGCTGGGAGCCGGGCACGACAATCACGCGCACGTGATCGGCTTTCCGGCGGCCTTTAATAATCCCCGCCACCTTGCGCAAGTCTTCGATACGCGCATTGGTGCAACTGCCGATGAACACGGTGTCCAGCTTGATCTCCGTCATAGGCGTGCCGGGCTCCAACCCCATGTAGGTCAAAGCCTGCTCCACGTCCCGTACGCTATGGCCCGGCACCTCCTGCGGGTGGGGAACACAATCCGTGACGTCCACCACCATGCCGGGATTGGTGCCCCACGTCACTTGCGGCGCAATCTGGTCGGCGGCAATGGTCAGTTCCCGGTCGAACACGGCGTCTGCATCGCTCGGCAACGTTTGCCAGTAGGCCCGCGCCCGTTCGAAAGACTCGCCTTGCGGAGCGAAGGGGCGGTCGGCCGCCGCGATGTATTCGTAGGTCGTGTCGTCCGGTGCAATCATGCCCGCCCGCGCACCGCCTTCAATGCTCATGTTGCAAATCGTCATGCGCGCTTCCATCGAAAGGGCCCGCACGGCTTCGCCGGCGTATTCGATCACGTAGCCGGTACCGCCCGCCGTGCCGATTTGGCCGATCAACTTCAAAATCATGTCCTTCGAGGTAACGCCGTGCGGCAGGCGACCGGTGAATTCCACCCGGAACGTCTTCGGCCGGGTTTGCCGCAGGGTCTGCGTGGCCAACACGTGTTCGACCTCCGACGTACCAATACCAAACGCCAGCGTGCCGAACGCGCCGTGCGTAGAGGTATGCGAATCGCCGCACACGATCGTCAGACCGGGCACCGTGATCCCCATTTCCGGGCCGATGATGTGTACGATGCCTTGATGATCACTCTGCAAATCGTACAAATTCACGCCGAACGCCTTGCAATTGTTGCGCAGGGCTTCCACCTGGGCGGCGGAGATCGGATCGCGAATGGTCATACGGTCTGCAGTGGTGGTGGGGACATTGTGGTCCATGGTGGCAAACGACAGGTCCGGTCGACGTACCGGTCGTTTCGCCATGCGCAGGCCTTCGAAGGCCTGGGGGCTGGTGACTTCGTGCACCAGATGCCGGTCGATATACAGCAGGGCGGTTCCGTCCGCCATGGTTTTGACCAAGTGCCGTTCCCATATTTTTTCGAAAAGTGTCTTGCCCGCCATAGTGATCCTTTTTACCTGTTGATTAGAAGAGGTCGGACTATAATCGCCTTGGGCCGGTATGGCAAGGGTGCTTAACGAGGGCATTCCGCAGGACACCGGCTGCTCAGTGACCGGTAATCGGTAATCGGGTTCCATGCGGAGAAGGTAGGGCGAGCTCACCGAGCGAGCCGCTGAGCATGATTAGCCAATGATCCGAGCAAGCACGGAACATCGTCCTGTTCTTGCTCCCGGCTCAGCCAGAGGCTTCGCCGCGGCATCGCGTGATTCAAATAAAAGCCGGACCCGAACGCCGGTGATAAAGCACCGCCCAACGAAAAAACGCCTACGCTGAATAACACCAAAAACAACTTCATCTTTAACATTTTCATTCTCCTTTTTT
>PWVE01000141.1 GCA_003562335.1 PVC group bacterium | reverse complement strand
TCCGGGTGTGGCTTTATTACGTTGGCCAGCCGGGGGCAAGCGTGGAACAGTGTTCCGCGCTTGCTCGGATCATGGACCTACCACGCTCGGCGGCTCGCGGGGACGCTCGCCCTCCCGGCGGCTTGGTTGGGTCGATATTTTTTAGGCCTCTTTTGTCACTTGCCACTTGCCACTCGCCACGGTTCTTGAACCCAGGCGCGCCGCGTTTCGCGTTCCAGGCCTTGGAACTTTTGGCGGGTATTTTTCCAAACGTTGGAACGAGTGTGGAGGGTGTTTTCCAGGCGTTGGAAACCCTTCTGCACTTAACCGGATACGCTTACCCGGCTCACTTACTCGCTGCTGGATGAAGGATTGACGATGAAGTGTTTCGTTTAAGGGTGTCCGGTTAAGGGTGGCGGTTAAGAGTGTTTACTGCACCTCCAAGGGGATACTGGCGGAGTGGCTGTTGAATTCGGGGGCGTAGAGGCATTGGATGGTGGCCAGGCCGGTTTCGTAGTGGCCACGATGCTGGACGCGCAACGCATATTCAAAGACGTAGGTGCCTTTGGGTAGATAGTCGATGAAGAAATGGCTGGCGGTGTCGCGGGTGCTTTCGTAGTAGGCAAGACCGTCTTGATAGCGGTAGCGCGACAAGACGTTGACGGGCTCGGTGCCGGAGGGTCGATGATCCTTGAGGTGGACGTATTCCATGTCGCGATCGGTTCGCAATACGATCCGCACAATAAGTTCATCGCCCACTTGCACGGCGTCCTCGACGGCTTCCAACACGGGGCCGCGCCCGGTATGGATACGGGTGTACAACTGTTTTTCCAAGGTGAGCGGTGTGGCGGTGTGCGCGGTGATGCGGTCGATGTTTTCGAGATACTGCCAGTGCACACTGCCCCACGCGATGCCGTCATCGACTTTGCGGACGGTGACCTCTCCCATGGCCGGTTCGACGTCCGGTCCGCTGAAGCGCCGCTCATAAAACCCGGTGCCGGCTTCGATCCGTTCGGGTTCGATGACGCGGTCGGCTAGTTGGACTTCGACGATGGCGTCCGAGGCGAGCCGGTCGGTACCGCGCAGCAACAGGGCGTAGACGGCGTCGGCGGTGGCTTTGGTGGTTTTCCAGTCCTGGGTCTGTTTCTGTTTGAGCAGCCAGACACTGCATTCTTCCACGGTTTCGGCGTCGTTCATCACTTCGTCAAAGGCTTCGATCATCATGGCCTGGGTTTCGATGGGGGCGCGGTACCACCACCAGGCGTATTCCGTGTCGCGCCAGAACCGGCCGAGTTCGTCGTCGGTGACGGACCGTTCTTTGAGGGAGCGCATGATGGCTTGGGCGGGTGCGCGCCGGTTGAGGCGGTGCAGGGCCAGCGCGAGGTGTGCCTGGGATTGGCGGCTGGCCAATGCAAGCCAGTATTCCCCGGCTTGTTGTACCCAGTAGTCGAAGGCCGTGCGATGGGCCGGGGTAATGGGTTGGTCTGGCAGGAAGAAAGTGCGGCCATAAAGGTAGAGCGCGATGGTGTGCGACAGATGGTTGTTGTTGCGGCGTTCCGGCCGGATATTTTCGTAGCGTTCATGCATCCAGCGATCGAGATGCGCCCAGGCTTTGAGGGCGGGCGCGATGTCGGTTTGTGCGCCGAGATGGCGCAGGCGACCGAACCCGGTGGCGATGTAGAGGGTGATGAAGTCGTTGGGCCGTCCGCCGGGGAACCAGGGCCAGGCCCCGCTGGTGAGTTGCTGTTCGCTCAACTGGCGCAAGGCGCGGGCGGTTTCGTCGTTAAGCCGGTTTTGATCGAACAAAAGCCCGACATGGCGGCGGGCCTGGCTTTCGCGTTGGGCTTGCCGCAGCCACGGCGTCTCTTCCAGCGCAACGGCTTTGAGGTCTTCGTTCTTTTCCAGCGGACTATCGAGCGCGTCGGTGCCTTTCCACTGGTCGAACACCCGGCGGATACGGCGGTCACCAGCGGCGATATGATGGGCGAGGCTGTTGGCGTATAGACGGTTGAATATTTGTTCGCTGCAGGCATGCGGGAATTCCATCAGGTAGGGCAGCGCCATGACGGCGTACCAGGCCGGGTTGGACGCCATTTGCACGGTTAATCCCTTATGCTGCAAGGTGTCCGACTCGTCGGCCGCGAGTAGTTTGTCGAAGCGGAAGGTGCGGGTTTCCCGACCGCGTATGGGCAGGGGCAGGGATTCGGTCACGAAGATGCGGCGCGATAACACGGGCAAGTAGGCTTCTTCACCGTCCGACAAGCGTTCGGTGGCCCCGACCGCGTGGTAGACGAGGAAGCCCGTGCCATCGGGGACATGAATGCGCCAGGCGTAGGTGCGCGATTCCTTGGACGGGACATCGAACGCCTTTTCTGTTTCGTGCAGACCGAGGGCCGTGTCCATCGGATCGCCGGTACGGGCGTCCTGGAAGGTAAGCCGCACGCGGCCGGTTTGGCGGGTGGCGGATTGGTTGGTCACGCGCACCGTGAACTCGAGGGTATCGCCTTCCCGCAGGAAACGGGGCGGATTCGGCTGCACCATCAGTTCCTTGGCCGTCACCGTGGTGCCGGTCAATGGGCCGGATCGCAGGTCGCGATCGTGCGCGAAGCCGATGAATTTCCACTGGGTCAGGGCTTCCGGCATGGTAAAGGTCATACGGATTTCGCCGTCCTCGTTGGACGTCAAATGCGGGAAGAAGAACGCGGTTTCCTCCAGGTTTTCGCGGGCTTGGACTTGGTCGAGATCCACGCTGGGCGCGGACGGCTCGCGTTCGCCCCAGGGCTCCCCGGCGACATCGGCCATATCGGCCGGTGCCGCGCTGGCCGGTTGGGCCCTGTCCATGTCCAAGGCCATGGCCCCGGCGGGCGCGGGGGCGGCGCCGAATGCAAGCACAGGCTCTTGGCGCCCAGCGGCGGCCCGACCCGAAAATTGTCCTTCCATGACCATGGGCGAGCGGCCCCGCACGGCATGGTAGCCGAACATGTGGCGCAGGATGGCGGGCGGGAAGGAGCGATACGAGAGGGACGGCGCGCCGGGCAGGGCGGGCCAACGGCCGATCCGGTGTTGCAAGGGTTGTGCGCTGTTTTGGAAGGTGGCCTGTGTGCGCCACGGTTCGCGATAGAAGACGTTGAACCGCGACCGCCAGTGGTGGGGTGCGAAGGCGTCCAGCGATTGGTCGTAGAGGGTGGCGACCATTTCGGCCACGGCGGGTTCGGCGTCGGGTCCGCGGATGACGGCGGTCCAGGTTTCCTGCTGGCCGGGCTCGAGTTTGGAGGTGAAGCGTTCCCAGGAGAGTTCGAGTTCCTGGTTGCTCCAGGGCACGTTCACGGTGTGTTGGCTGAAGTAAGCGCGGTTTTCGCGGACCATGGTCACGCGGACAAGGAACCCGCCGCGCAGGTCGTCGGTGACGTCCTGGCTGATGCGGGTTTGGGTCACACCGGGCTCGGTCCAGTATCGTTGCAAGTGCTGGCCGCGATGGATAATCTCGATGAACGCCCGGGCAGCGTCGTAGCCCGAGCCCCACACGGCGGTAAAGGTTTCGCCTGCCTCGACGGTCCATTGTGGCGCGTCAAACTGGAAGGGCACGGGCAGCTCCAAGTTTTCCGCCGCGGGTTCCTGGACCCATAACCAGTGTTCGGCGCGCACGCGTTGGCCGTAGGGGTCTTCGGACGCCAGCACCACGCGATACGCCCCGGTCGGCAGGGTCAGCCCGGCGGCTGTGTGGCCGGTGGCCTCGGTGACGAACGTGCGCTCAAGTACTTGCGGGCCTTGTGGCCAATTGCGCCAGTCGGAGAGATCGGCCGCATTATTCAAGTTCATGGAAGCTGTCGGACCGGGGCCGCGCCAATGCCGATGGGGCGGGGTGAGCGGTGCGCGTTGGACCTCATCGGGTGGCAGCAATTCGTAGACGCGGAAGGTGCCCGCAGCGGTTTGTCCGATGCCATCAAGTGTTTGGGCGCGGATGGAAAGCTCGAATTCCTGGTCGGCTTCCAGCCAGTTGTGGGTTGAAAGGTCCACTTGCAGGGCGGTGTAACCGACGTTGACCACGCGTTGTGTGGAGCGGGTTTCGCCTGCGGTGTCGGTTACATCGGCGTAGATGGTGTACCGGAAGGTGGGTTGGGCGGCGCGAGCAACGGATTGGTCGGGTTGGGCCATAAATTGTATTTCGAATTGGCCTGCTTGATCGGTGGTGGTGATGCCGTTGGCGATTTCCTGGGGCGACGGTACCGCACCGCGACCGCCGAACCGCCACCAGGGCCACCAACCCGGGAATCGGGTTTCGCGCACCACGCGCCAGCGAACGTTTGCCGCATCGGTAGCGGCTCCGGTATAGGCGGTGGCGGTACCGGTCAGCGTGACCAGGTCATACTGTTTTACGGCGGTTTGCGGGGCTTCCAGTTCCACCTTAAAGGTCGGGCGCTTGTATTCCTCGACCCGTATAGTGGTTGATTCGCGGTGTTCCGCAGTGGTGATGCGCATGCGACCGGTTAGCCGGTCGCGCGGCGCGGTAAAGGTGCCGCTGAAGGAGCCGTAATCGTTGGAGCGGGCCTCCAGCCGTTCCACTTCGTCGCCGTTGACATCGAGCAGCTTTACGGTCACGCGCCGGTTGGCCCGGGTCTCGTACTGGTTTTGGTCGGTGTCAGTGTGCATTACGATACCCTTGAAATGTATCGCTTGGCCGGGCCGGTAGATGGCGCGGTCGGTGAAGAAGGTCACCCGTTCAGTCGGGGTGCTCCGCTGGCGGCCGCCGTGGAACATGTGGGTGCGCTGCGCGGCCAGCTGCTGGCCGTCATGTTCGGCCAACAGCAGGTATTGGAAGCGCGGTTGGGCCTCAACGCGGAAATGGCCGTCAGCATCGGTGGTGACGGGGTCGACCTCGCGCGGCGGTGTGTTGTAATCGTGGCTAAAGACCCGTACGCGCGCGTCCTCAATAGGCGTGCCGGCATTGGCGTCCAGTACGAATCCGGTGATGGCGTTGTCGTCTGATTCCCGGTTCATGATCAGCGCGAGATCACTGGCCCATACGGACGTTGCAAAAACCGGCGCGGTATTGCCGTCGAAGTCCGGCTGGTGACTAGCCACCAGCAGGTAGAAGCCCGGCTCAATGGCGTCGGGGACGGGTAGGGTCATGCTTCGTTCCCGGTAGTCGGGCGTGGGAATCAAATCCTTCGACCATTCATAGGCGGGTTCCGCTTGCAACCAGTTGTTCAGCTCGCGCTGGTCAATGTTTTCCGGATCCCAGCCGCGTCGTTCCATTTGCAGGCGGGCGGTGTAATCGACGTGGATCAGGCGCAGATACGCATTGGTCAGGTTGCGGTAAGTCACCTCAATTCCCGCATAGGGTTCGTTCCATACCCGCTCGGTGTGCCACGTGCTGGAGGGGGCTTCGATGCGGGCTTGTAGAGCGCGGGCGTGACGGGCGAACAGCGAGTCGGGAAAGCGCCGAATGGCTTGTCCGGCTAATTCATGGGCCTCGCTTGAATAGCCGTCGTCGTGAAGCGTTTCGGCCCAGTCGACCAGTGCGCGCGCGGACACTTCGTGATGGCCGTGGGTATCCACGAAGCGTTGCAGGGCCGCTTGGTAGCGCGCGTTTTTTTCTTCGCCGACCGCCAGGTTAAAGCCGAACCGCAAGCGGTCGAGATCCCAATCCAGTAGCGCGGCTGGATCCGCTTCGCCTGCGTCCTGATGAAAGCGCAATAGCTCCTGATAGAGCTGGATGGCCTTGTAGAGTGGCGAATCGCGGTCCTCGGTTTCCACTTCCCAACCAAGAAAGTCGGCTAAGGCGGCGAATATCGGCTGGTCGGCCGTCAGGATGAAGGCGTCTTGCGGGTGGGCGGCGGCTTGTTCGCCACTGCCATAGAAGTCGAGCGCGTTGGCGGCGATGAAGTCGTAGAGTGTGGGGCGGTAACGGTCCGGCAGTGTGCCTTTCTCCAGAAAGTCGTCCCAGTCGGCAATCGGGACCGATTGCAGCTGTTCGGGATCGGCCAGTGCGCGAGTAAAGCGTTTATCAATCTCGGCAAAGATACGCGGCAAGTCCCAGGTCGTGATGTCGTCGCCCGGCGACTCGGCGGTGGCGGTGCGTTGCTGGAAACGCCAGCGGTTGGCGCGAAAGAAATGCCAAAACCAGTGGGCTTGGACGGCGTACAGTAAAGGTTGTAGATCCTCCGGTGCGTTGGCGATCTCGGTTTCCATGCGGACGATACGTTCCTCGGGCCGGTTCCCTTCGATATTAGCTTCCAGCGCGATCTTCAGCGTCACGGCGCGCGCGGCTTCCGCGTGGGCTCCGGCGGCGAAGGTGGTCTCGATGATGCCGTCCAAATGCTCAATGGCCGTCCGGGGCAGGCCGTCCTGTATGGCCCGGTCTACGGCGTCCCATGTAGTGGCTTGGTTTGCTCGCGCGGGCCCGGTGCATCCGGCCCATAACGCGCCAACAATCAGTATCCTGCTCAACAGTGGTCGCATGGTATTTCCTTTACTCACGAATGGCCTTCAGGTTTGGCGTTGGCGGGATCAGGCTTGGGGTCGTTCAGCATGTCCGCGAACGGGGTAAATATGGAGGGGCTGGGGGCGACGTTTTCGGCCGTGGTTTTGAAGTGTCCCGCCAGCTTGTTCTTTTCATGTTCAAAGTCGTGGCAATACAGGCAAAGCAACTCCCAGTTGCTGCCGTCCGGCGGGTTGTTTTGGTGGTTATGGTCCTTGTGATGAACCGTCAACTCCTTCAATCGCCGTCCTTCAAAGGTCCGGCCGCACCGGGCGCAAACGTGGGGGAACAGGCGCAGTGCCCGTTCGCGATAGCCGCGCATGCGTTGTGCCTGTTCGGCTCGCAGACCGGTCATGACCCGCGCTTGATCCAAAGGGGCTGCACGATTGCCTTTCATACCGTTAGCTTACACGTTGTCCATTAGCCGTCCACTGGAAACGTGTGCGGCCCAACCATTCTCATCACGGCCTCTGCGGCTCACCGGGCCGCCTTCGCCGGGCTACGGCGGGCCAAGGACGGTTCGCCCTACCACGCGTACCCCGACATTATAAGGAAAAAATGGTAGGGCGAGGCGTCCCTGCCGAGCCGGGATCCGGAATGAGAAGCCGTAATGAAAATGATTGGTGCGGCGGCAAAATAAAATTGCGGGTGGTGCGTTATAGGGGTGTTGGGCATGGGCATGAGGCTCGCGCCCGGTTAATGAGAGGAGTACGGTCATGAGCAAGAATAGGTATTACGTATTGTGTGCAGCGCTGGTGATGGGGGGCCTGCTAGGACCCGGTTACGCGCAACCCGGCCCGCAGGCGGAACGCCAACGCCGCGGGGACGGGGAACGGATGGAACGCCGCGAACAAGTCGAACGCGGGGAGCGCGGCGAACGAGGAGCGCGGTTGGAACGTCGCGCACCAGCGGAGCGTGGAGCGCGTGAGGAGCGCGTGGCGCCTCGCGAACGTGGAGCACGAATGGAGCGCCGGGAAGAGACCGGGTTGGAAGAATTACGGGCGACGCATCGGGAGGCACAGCGCCGGGTATGGGAGCTGATGCAGGACGAAAAGTCCACCGAGGAAGAGTTGCTGGCGGCCGTGCGGCGTTCCGGCAGGCTGAACGTGCGCGTGCAAGAGGAACGTGTCCGGCAATTTGTAGCCCGCCGCGAACGCGGGGAGCTGCCGCGTGACCGGGCTGAGGGTATGCGGGAACGGCGTCAACGACTCCAGTGCAGTGCCTGTGGAGCAAGTCCCATGCGGCCAGTCGACCGGCCCGAACGTCCGGCCGATGCGCCACGCCGTGAGCGACCGGACCGGGGCCAAGCGCGCTAAACAGGGTAGTGAATGGCTAAGCGGTCGGTCCGGCCCCGGTGGCTGGACCGGCCGCAGACCTGTGCGTGAGTGTTATTGATGTGTCGCCCCTCGCAAATGCCACGTCGATGTCCTACAGTGCATCCGGCTCCGGATCATAAGGAGCGGGCGTCTCGAGGTCTGACAATCGGAAAGAAATCGGAAATCGAACATACGCCCGAAGATCGTCATGGACACCTAAGCCAAGCTGTTGTATGGTCTGCTTAACCGTTGGGGGTGGTGGCTACACCTGAGATTATACTCCGACGACCTGAACCGGATAATGCCGGCGTAGGGAAACGGTGATTGCGCGCTTCGCTTAATAAGGCCTGTGTGAGCCGGTTTCCGGGCCGGCGGCTTTAAATGAAAGGACCCAGACGATGAATGCGCAAACACTTTGGCAGGACTGCACCCTTATTCGCGAACGCGCCCCGCTGGTGCACAGCATCACCAATTACGTGGTCATGAATTCGACCGCCAACGCGGTGTTAGCATTGGGCGGCTCCCCTGTGATGGCGCACGCCACGGAAGAAATGCCCGACATGGTCGCCTTGACCAAGGCCGTGGGCGGAGCGTTGGTCATCAATATCGGCACCTTGAGTCCCGCGTGGATCGACGGTATGGCCGCTGCCATGACGGCGGCCC
>PWVE01000079.1 GCA_003562335.1 PVC group bacterium | reverse complement strand
GGGGGGTACGCTATTCTTCAACCGTTGGGATTGGATGGGCCAATTCCCTCAGGTGCACACCCGCCGCGGGCGGGTACCTGAGTAGTTACCAAACTATAAGGAGACGTGATTTGACAATTTTGGGGAGAAGCTTAACGTTAGCGGTCATCGATTCCTTTGCCACTTCACCACATGTGGCAAACTACAACGATGGCGATTGCGATCCGGGCAAAAACAGCACAAGGGCAGCGAGGTAAGATGGGGGCACTGCCGGGGCAGAAGTACTGAAACCGAAGGGGTTATGATGAAAACAACATTATTGGCATTGCTTATTTATTCAAGTTTAGTTGCGCAGGACATTTGCATAGCGGCTGATGGAGACGCTCGCCACGCTGGCAACAGCCCTACGCTCGACTCGGAAGCGAAAGGGTATGTGATCCCCTTGCCTCCAGTGGACGATCCGGTGTATATGCGCGGGTCCCCGCGGCCAAGGCCGGATATTGACTGGAGGGCGTCCTGGGAGAATATGCGGTTGTTGCTCTTCGATTTTGCGGCACCGACAGAAGAGGAAAAAGAACGCGTGTTAGCAGCATTGCCGAACGAACCCCTGGCAGATCCGTCAACCGAGCGGCGTCTGTTGGTTTATTACCGGCAGCAATACCCGCATCGCGCAACGGCTATTGGAAACTTTGCTATTGAGCAAATGGGCCAATCCACCGGCGCTTACACAGTGGAATTTACTGACCAACCGGAGGACATAAACTCCGAAAACCTGGCGCAGTATGACGTGTTGGTGTTAAACAATAACGTGCGCTGGGATCGCACGCTGACGGACGCAGGTCGACAGGCGGTGCTGACGTACGTCCGGGGTGGCGGCGGCTTGGTCGCTATTCATGCTGCGACGGATGCTGCTAGAAACTGGCCGGACGGCGAGCAGATGCTGGGCGCGGTCTTTTACGGTCAACATCCCTGGGTCGCGAGGCACGCTTGGGCTTTTAAGCTGGAATCGCCCGAGCATGAGTTGAATCGTGGTTTCAAACGATCCGGTTTTTGGCATGCCGAGGAAGTGTATAAGCTGCGACACGGTGGCCCGAATCGGGATGTGTCCCGGGTGCTGTTGAGCCTGGACATGTCCCAGCCAAGAAATTATGACCTCTTAAGACCGGAAGAGCAGGCTCGAGTCAACCCGGAACATAATTACCCTGTGGCCTGGATACATCCCTTCGGGGAAGGTCGGGTGTTCGCTTCTACGTTAGGACATAACTATTCGACCCATTGGCAGCCGCATATTCTTAAACATTTTTTAGCGGGCATACAATTTGCAGCGGGCGATTTAGTCGCAGACACCACGCCGTCCAACCAACTGGACGAAACCAACTATGCCCGTGCACCTGAATGGATCGAGCAACTCGACGACTGAGTGGCCGCATTTCTTTTATTTGAAACGTGCTCGGCGTAGCGTTACGCTGCTTTAAGAAGTTGCATGTCAACTAACCCCGTACAGGAGGAGTATGAGATGAATTATCAACAGACACGCCGCAGTTTTATTAAGACCACATCCCTGGCCGTGGGCGGAATCGGGGCGCTGGGGCCTGTCCATATACTGCGATCCGCCGAAGTCCCCGCCTCCGAGCGCATAACCGTAGGGTTTATCGGTTTGGGGAGAAACGGAAGGGGCCATATCACACACAGGTTTGGCCGACGGCCGGAGGTGCACGGAATTATGGTGTGCGATGTGGACACCACCCGCCGCGAGTTTGCCCGCAATGAACTGAACAAAATCAATGCTGAGAAGGGCGGATGGGCCGCCTCTAAAGATGTCGTCGCCTGTAATGACTACCGTGAGATACTGGAGCGGGAGGATATCGATGCGGTTGTTATATCCACGCCGGACCACTGGCATGCCATCGTGACGATCGAGGCGCTACGGGCGGGGAAAGACGTCTATTGTGAAAAACCATTGACCCATACCCCAAACGAAGCATTGGCGGTCATGGCGGCCGTGAAGAAATATGATCGTGTACTGCAAACGGGATCGCAACAAAGGAGCCGCTGGCCGGAATTTCGAAGAGCATGCGAACTCGTTGTCAATGGCGTTATCGGAGAAGTTAACGAGGTTGATGTCCATTTCAATGATCCACCCAGTGCCTGCGATCTACCCGGCGAGGAAATGGAGCCGGGTCTGGATTGGGATCGTTGGATCGGGCCGGCACCGATGCGGCCCTATCATTCGGACCTATCCCCTCGCGGTGTGCAAAATGTACATCCCCGCTGGCGGCGTTACTGGGAATTTGGGGGTGGAAGCGTAATGGACTTTGGGACGCACCATCTTGATATTGCCCGTTGGGGCATGCAACTGGACGACGAAATGCCGGTTGAAACCATGGCCCCCGACGATGAGGATGCCATCCACGGGGTCCGTCAACTATATCGGAACGGCGTGGTCATGACGCATCGTCGCGGTAATGGCCTCCAATTCCATGGATCGGAAGGTCGTATACGCGTAAATCGTGATTTGTTTGAGCTGTGGCGCGGCGATGAGCGTGAGTTTGCTTCCCCCGGGCAATCTCGACTTGCTATCGAACGCTATCTGACAGGCGATAATGTCAAGCGGCTATATCGCAGTACCGATCATGCGCAGGATTTTCTTGATGCCGTAAAGAGCCGAAAACGGCCCATCTGTCATGAGGATATTGGCGGCCGTTCAGCGATGTGTTGCCAATTAATGAATATCGTCTACCGCTACGGGAAGTCGCTGAAGTGGGATGCCGCCAACGATACGTTTGCGCCGGGTGGCGGTGATCCTGAATGGCTGGGACGCGAATACCGCCCGGGCTATGAACTTCCCGTTTAGAGTCTCGTTGTGATTTATTTGACCGGAGGTTTGTGTGATGCGATTTGATCGATACCATTTAATTACGGCAAGTGTTGTTTTGGTTCTGAACGCTTTGGTGTTGGCAGCAGGGGCAGGGGAAGAAAATATCCCCGATGATGTGAGAAATGCTTGGGATTTCCCGTATGGCTATCCCTTCCCGGATTATCCCACCGCCGGTGCCAGCCATCCCCGTAGATCTGCTGACTACATGCGCCGCGAGCCGCGCCCCGGAGATATCAAGCGTCTGGGCCAATACGGGTTGCGCCTGCTTCAGACCGACCGCAAGGAGGAGGCCCTCGAGTTTGCCACCCGGTATTTACGGGAGCACCCCGGTCGCCATGATGAAGAAATGTGGTTTATCAAGACGCTGGCACAGACCCGTCTGGGTGACCTTGACCGGGCCGCTGAAACCATGCAAAAGGCGATCGAGCAAACGGACCTGCCGCCGACGCGGTTTATTGCCGGGCCACGCCGTTTGTTTGCACCGCTGCATGCACACGAGGCTTTCAAGGAGTTGGTGGAGCGGCATAAAGATGACCTCATACACGGCCCGATGCTTGGGCGTATGACCGACAGCGGTGTCAGCGTTTGGGTACGGACGGTGGATGAGACGCCGGTGAGGGTGGCCGTCAGCCGCTCACCGGAAATGACCGATACCAAGGTTTTCGGACCGGTCCAATCACGCGCGGAGGATGACTTTACGGCCGAAGTGGACATCGAAGGACTGCAAGCGGATACGAAATATTATTATGCGGTGAAGCTGGGTGAGGATCAGGCGGTCGTGCGGGCCGGGCATCAGCACTTTCGCACGTATCCGCCCGCAGATCAGCCGTCCGTATTCCGCGTGGTATTCGGTGGCTGCGCCGGTTTCGACGGCTTGGAGCGGGAGCGCGTCTGGGATACGGTCACGGAGCTCGATCCCAAGGCGGTTTTGATGTTGGGCGACAATGTGTACATTGACGACCCGGAAAGCCCTGATCAGCAACAATACTGTTACTACCAGCGGTATTCGGTTCCGTCCTATCGCCGGATGGTCGGTTCGCGTCCCATCTACGCCATCTGGGATGACCACGATTTTGCGATGGACGACAGTGAGGGCGGCCCGGAGGTCAATATCCCTTACTGGAAACCAATGGTCCTGGAAATCTTCAAACACAACTTTGTCAACCCTGCGTATGGTGCCAGCCCCGAACGACCCGGCGTGTGGTTTGATTTCCAGATTGCCGATGTTCATTTCATTATGCTGGACGGACGTTACTACCGTGAGGATGGCGGGCGCTGGTCGCGGACCGAAGGGTTGGAAAATCCATCCATGCTCGGCCCGCATCAACTGGCGTGGCTCAAGGAGACCCTGACGCAATCCGAGGCGACGTTCAAAGTGCTTGTTTCGCCGGTTCCTTGGAAGTTCGACGCCAAAGGCGAGGGCATACGCAGGTTTGATGGGTGGTATGGCTATCGGCAGGAGCGCGATACAATTTTCTCGTGGATCAACGAGTACGACGTTTCCGGTGTGGTGCTACTGTCTGGCGATCGGCATCGCTCCGACGCCTATCGCATTGAACGTGAAGAGGGCTATGACTTGTTCGAATTCAGTTCCGCGCATTTCACAAACATCCACACGCACGGTCTTATCGACGCAAGTTTGTTCGGGTACAACGAGAAGAATTCGTTCGGATTATTGACGTTTGACACGCAAGCCGCCGATCCGTCAGTCCGCTACGAAATTGTCAATGTTGACGGGGAGGTCAAAGGGCAGCTGGACGTTGGCCTCTCACAATTGCGGCCTTAAAGGCAACTGATCGGCAACCGGGTGGAAACCGAACAAGCCGTCGCCCTGCGCGTCCGCGGTGTCGAAGGCTTGCTTCTTCAGGGCAACGAGTTCTCCGGCCACCCCGGCTTGACCGAGTCAGACCTTATCCAATTCAACCACACCACCTTGGTTAGCGATTGAGACGTAGCGCAGCCGATGGCGGACAACAAAACCAAGCGGAGATAATGACTACCCCGGGTGATTGGACTGCTGGCTTTTGGACTGTTTTCCCACGTGGGTGATCCGGCCAGTTTGCCGCTTACCATTCAAGCCCAGCGCGAGATCGCAGAACGGGTTGGTGCGCCATAGCAGCGTGGGGCATCGGGGCCGGTTGCTCTGTAAGAAATTCATGGAGTATGTACTTCGGGGGAGCGTGTGTGGAGGCTGTTGTTGAGTATGAAGGGACTTTGTCATGTCGAGCGTAGCGAAGCGAAGTTGAGACATCTCCGTCTTCGCCAGTCACCGACAGTTCTTTAGTCACTTGCTGAGACATCTCAGAATCGCGCCAGCCACCATCGCATTGGGAACGGATTAAAAGGCGGCACGGCTTGGCGGCAAACGAGATTTTTCGACTCCGCTCCGCTCCGCTCAAAATGACAGCAGGCGTGAGTGCGGCTTAACACGGTGTCCAGTGTGGCCGGGTGTTCGTCAACGATCTCATCGCCAAGAATCTCCGCACCAAGCAAGCTGTGGTTGAAAGATTCGCATTTTCCCTTCTGCCATTCAAAATCATTGGGGTTTTCGACAGCCAATCTGGGGGATTAAAATCCACCACCCTCTTTCCAGCCTCTATTCACGCACCTTCCCAACAGCGCAATCGGCTCGGCATCGGGGCTTGTGTTGGCGACCCCCCTTTTCTATGCTGCACGCAATCCGAGCAGGAGGGTGAATAGTGCGAATCGTAATCATAGGAGCCGGCGCGGCCGGGCAGCAGCTGGCACGTCGCCTTTGTAATGAGCGGCACGATGTCGTAATCGTGGACCGGAACCCGGCGGCACTGGCTGAACTGGAAGCGCAACTGGACGTGTTGACCATCACGGGGCCGGGTGCTAGTCCGGCCACGCTGCGCGAGGCGGAGGTGGCGAAAGCCGACCTCGTCGTCGCCGTCACGAATCAGGACGAGGTGAATATCCTGGCCGGTCTGCTGGCGCACGCCGCGGGGGTAACCCACAAAGTGGTGCGCATTTCCGACACGGATTTTATTCACGGCACCGGGCCGTTCGACTTGAAGCCCATGGGCATTGACTTGGTGGTCAGCCAGAAAGAGGAATGCGCCCATGATTTGTTCAATGTGCTGCGTTTGCCGGGCACGATTGAAGTGGTTGACGTGCTGGACGAACACGCGGTTGTGGCGGGTATTAAAATCGATATGGACGGGCCGCTGGCTATGGCCACCTTGGGACAATTCCCGGAACCGGACCTCATTCAACGGATTCGCTTCATTGCCCACCAGCGGAACGGCAAAGTGGAAATCCCGCGCGGCGACTCACAATTCATGATCGGCGACGACGTGTACTTTGTGGGGGAACCCGGCATTGTGGCGGATTTTCTGCGGTGGGCCTACCCGCAGCGAACCGGCTTTGAGCGTGTAGTGATTGCCGGTGGGGGCGATCTGGGGTTTCACTTGGCGGAACTCCTGGAACAAAACCAAGTGGAAACCATCATCCTCGAACCCGATGAACGGCAGGCCGAATACTGCGCTGACCGGTTGGGCCGTGCCTTGGTATTGCGGGTGGATCCGCTGGAACCCGAGAGTTTTGAAGAGGCGGGTGTCGCCGCCGATACGGCTTTTGTCGCGGCCACTGAAGACGACGAGAATAATATCATCTGTTGCCTGCTGGCCGAGAAACGCGGGGCATCATTTACGGCGGCCCAGATCGCCAAGACGGGTTACGCGCCCGTTATCAATAGCTTGAGCCTGCTGGACCGCGCCGTTAATCCCTATACCTCCATGATCAATGCCATTTCCCGTTTTATCCGGGGGGCGCACATTGCGGCCGCAGCCAATCTGTACAGCTTACCCGGCGAAATCCTGGAGGTACAGTTACCGCCGGAAAGTCCATGGGCCAACCAATCCGTTGCGCAGATCGGAGCCTTGCGGCAGGCCATTATCTCCGCCGTCATGCGGGCAGGAGAAGTCATCCCGGCCACGGGCGATTTGGTGCTGCATGCCGGGGATCGCTTGGTACTGTTTGCCCAACCCAAGGCGGCTCCACGAGTTTTGTCGCGCATGCGAGGATAACACCAAAACACCAACGCTATGAATTTTAGGGCCGTATTTCATCTGATTGCCTACCTGTGTGCCTTCACCTCGATTGGTCAATGGGTGAGCTGGGCCGTAGCCCGTGGGTACCAGGATCCGGCGCAAGCCCAATCCGGCTTGCTACAGGCCGCCTTGTTGACGGGCATCATCAGTGTGGTCTTGTGGTGGTTAACGCGTGGCCCGGTTGACCTTAAACGCCGCGACGGCTTCGGCATCGTGACCTTCGGCTGGTTGGTCGTGGCCTTGCTCGGCGCGTTGCCCTATGTGCTGACGGGCGCGATGACCGATCCTTCAGCGGCCGTGTTCGAAAGCATGTCGGGCTATACCGCCACCGGCTCGACCGTGTTGGAGAGCATCGAAACGTTGCCGCGCGGGGTCTTGTTCTGGCGCTCGCTGACCCAGTGGTACGGCGGCATGGGGATTATCGTGCTGGCGGTGGCGATTTTACCGTTCCTGGGCGTAGGCGGTATGCAGTTGTTCAGCGCCGAGATGTCGGGACCGTCCAAGGACCGCCTCACGCCGCGCATCGAGTCCACCGCCAAATTGTTGTGGGGCGTCTACCTGCTGCTCACCGTCCTGGCTTTTGCCGGTTTGCGGCTGGCGGGGCTGGACAATTTTGATGCCATTAATCATGCCTTTACCGCGGCCGCCACCGGTGGATTTTCCACTCGCGACGCCAGTATCGCCTCCTACAACTCGTTGTCCGTGGAAATGGTGTTTGTCGGCGTCATGTTGCTGGGGGGCATATCGTTTCCCCTGCATTTCCGCGCTGTAACCGGGCGGCCGCTGAATTATTTCCGCGACGCGCAAGTGCGCTTTTATTTCATTGTCTGGGGGATCGGGACCGTGCTGGTCGCCTGCAACCTGTACCGCGCCATGGGCCTGCCGCTGGGGCAAGCCCTGCGGGACGGCGTCTTCCAGGTGACCACCATGACGACATCCACGGGTTATGTTTCCGCCGATTATGACCAGTGGCCGGCCTTTTCCCGGTTTATTTTGTTGTGCCTGATGGTGGTGGGCGGTTGTTCGGGTTCCACGGCCGGCGGCATGAAAATGATTCGCGTGTTTGTGCTGATTAAGAAGGGACTGCGCGAACTCTTTTTGTTTATCCGGCCAGCGGCGGTCCTGCAGGTCAAGGTTGGCCGCAAAAGCGTGCCGCAGGATGTCTTGTCCAAGGTTACCTCCTATTTCATTATCTACATGCTCGTGTGGACACTGGGTACACTGGCGATGTCGGCCTATTCCCCGGACCTGGAATCCGCCTTCAGCTCCGTCGTGACCGCCTTGGGCAACATGGGTCCCGGCTTCGGCACCGTCGGGGCCGTGCGCAACTTCGCGCACATCGAAACCGGCGGGAAATGGGTACTGACATTGATGATGCTGCTCGGACGACTCGAGTTCTACACCGTCCTGGTCCTATTCGTGCCCGGCTTCTGGAAACGCTGATTCCGGCCAGCAATCTTTTCTTTACACCTGCGCACCACTGCAGTAAAGATACCCACCGTTCCTTTTGCCGGAGTGGCGGAATGGCAGACGCAGCAGACTCAAAATCTGCCGAGGGCAACCTCGTGTGGGT
>PWVE01000011.1 GCA_003562335.1 PVC group bacterium | reverse complement strand
TAGCACGGATTAATCAGGAAACGGCAGTTCGGCGTGTTCAGGAAGAAGATTAGGGCAAAAGATGAAGGCGAAAGATCAGGGAATACCACCTTTGTCTTTCGCCCTAATCTTTCGCCTTCGTCTGCATAGGGGTGTACTGCTTACTGAACACTGACCACTGCTTACTGATTACCGACAACCGTGCTGGCTGTTCCCCAGGGGGGACTACGTGTTGATGGACTATGTGTATAGAGACTATGTGTCGGTGGACTAAGTGTAGGCGGACTAAGTGTACTGCTTACTGACCACTGCCCACTACTTACCGCTTACTGCCCACTGCCTACTACTTACTGATAACCGCCCTCGCCACTTGTCACCGCGCCACTGCCTACTGCCCACTGCCTACTACTTACTGATAACCGCCCTCGCCACTCGCCACTTGTCACTCGCCACTGCCTACTGACTACTACTTACTGACTACTGATAACCGAAAACCCCGCCTCATGCCCGTTACCTTCTCCATCATCACCCCTTCCTTCAACCAGCTGCACTACCTGAAGCGCTGTGTGGCGTCCATTAGGGACCAGGCCGCGTCCGGGCTGGTGATCCGGCATTTGGTGGTTGATGGGGCGTCCACCGATGGCACGCCGGAATGGCTACGTGCCGAGGGCATTGCGCACATCAGCGAACCGGACGGCGGCATGTATGATGCGCTGAATAAAGGGCTCGATCATTTCTTCCCTGAACCATGCACCCTGAACCCTGCCCACTATTTTGCCTGGCTCAATGCCGATGAGCAGTACTTGCCGGGCACCATCGAATATATCGCCGCATATTCGCAGCGCCATCCGAGCGTGGATATCGTGTGCGGGGACGCGCTGATCGTGGATCCGGCTGGTGAGCTGCTCACGTACTGGAAAAGTCTGCCTCTGCGCCGGATGTATCTCGACATTGGTACGCTGTATAACCTAACGTGTGGCCTGTTTTTCCGGGCATCCATTTTTGCGGCCGGCGCGCGTTTTGATGCCCGGTATCAGGCTATTGCGGATCTGGTGATGATCCGGCAGTTGCTGGCAAAGGGTGTTGAAAGCGCCTGTGTACGCCGCTACGTAGCCGCCTATACACATGCGACGTCCAATATCAGTAACCAGCCCAAGGCGAAGGAGGAGTACCGGCAGTTTTGTGCGCACCAGGGGCCTGTCCAGCGAACCGTGGCACGGGTTATGAGGGCGGGTGAGCGGTTCCTGCGTGCGGGACGGAAACAAGCGTTTCCCTTGGAATATCAATTGTATACAGATGCGGCGACGGACAGGACCGCCTTTACCGCTGGTCCCGTGCCCGCCCGCTGGCCTGCTTAAATCATGAGTGATACCTTTTATGCCGATACGTTAAGGCGTCTGATAGGGGCCGGACGCCTCCATCAAGATATGTCTATCCTGGTGGTCTGTGGGACCCACGTGGATCGGGATGTCTTTTTCAATGCGGGATTCCGTAATGTCACCATCAGCAATATTCAGCAGGCTCCGGATGATGCGGGCCTAGCGCCGTATTCCACGATTTGTCAAGATGTCGAGGCCTTGTCCGTGGAGGATGAAGCGTATGATTGGCTCGTGGTCCATCATGGTTTGCATCACTGTCGAACGCCGCACCATGCGTTGACCGGGATGTATCGCGCGGCGCGCTGCGGCATCATTGTGTTTGAGCCGTGCCATAACGCCTTGGTTCGTATTGGCCGTTGGTTGAAGGTTGGACAGGAATATGAAGTACATGCCGTCGCGGCCAATGCGCTGGCTGCGGGGGGGGTCAACAACGAGGCGATTCCCAATTATGTTTATCGCTTCACAGTCGACGAGTTGGTGGCGACGATTCGGGCCTACGCCCCGGAATTCGAGATTACCGCCCAGGTGGCGTATCACCTGGAAATCCACTGGCAAGACTTGCACGCGAAACAGGACCGTCGTCCGCTGTGGTTGGCGCGCCTGGCCTATCCGTTTCTACGGTTGTTGATGTGGATAAGGCCCTCGTGGGCGAACACCATGTGTGTGGTGATCCCTAAATCAAAGACGTTGCATCCCTGGCTGCAACAAGATGAAGCCGGGCATGTGGTTCCGAATGAGGCCTGGTTCCAGGAGTTTGGGCGCGTGGAATGAGCGAGGAACCGCGCATATTGCGTTGGATGTGTGCGTTCAGCCACCGTCGGCGTCAACGGCGTCGCGAGGCTTTTCTGCGCCACTTCAAGATTACAGCGGACACGCAGTTGCTTGATGTCGGCGGGGGTACGGACTGGGACTGGGGGGTATGGCCGCTGGGCGCCCCGCAGGTCACTATCCTCAATCTGGAACTGCCGGTGGAACGCAAAGCCGGAATACACTATGTCGAAGCCGATGCGTGTGATATGTCGATGTTCGAGGCTAACGCGTTTGATATTGCCTTCAGCAACAGCGTGATTGAGCACGTTCCCGATTGGGAGCGTCAACAGGCGATGGCGGCTGAAATCAGGCGGGTGGCGAAGAGCTACTGGGTACAGACGCCCAACCGGCACTTTCCGATTGAACCGCATATGTTGTTTCCTTTTTTTCAATATTTACCGCTTGCTTGGCGGCGTGTGATCGGTCGCCACTGGCCATTCTCCTTTGAAAAGTTGCGGCGTGGTGATCCGGAACGCGACGCGGTGGAAGTGCGGCTAATGACCCGCAAGGAACTGCAGGCTTGCTTTCCCGACGCGGTCATTATTGCTGAGCGCTTCTGGGGGCTGCCAAAGTCGTGGATTGCCAGCGGATCAGGATCGAGCAGCACCCATGTCTAAGGTAGCCATTGATTTAGTTCCAATCCGGCCGGGGAAGGGTGGTACCGGGAGCGGAATTTGGACGTATGCGCGCGAGTTGATCGTTCACCTCGATCAAGTTACGTCCGATTCTGACCCGTCCATTTTGGTGCTTGTTAGTGCAGAACAACGGCAATTATTGCCGCCCCTGCGCAACCTCAAATTGCACACATTTCCCTCTTTTGGGCGAAGGGTATGGTCACGTTTGTTTTGGGTGCACGTTGTGCTCCCTATTTGGTGTGGGTGGCGGCGAATCGACGTCCTGCACAAATTAGCCACGGAAACGCCTTGGTTTTGTCCCGCGAAGCGCATCACAACAATTCATGACTTTTATCATGAATTTCAAGCTGCACAGACGGGCCAGGGATTGGGGGGGACCGGTATCTATTTCGCCTTGATGACCCGGAGGGCTCTCTTGGCGAGTCGGTGCATTGTCACCGTAAGCCATGTCATTGCGCAGGAGGTGCGGGCGCGCATACCTGATGCTTCTGGTACTACTGTACAGGCCGTGCACCACGGTTGTGTCCCCTCTCAAGCTGTAGTGGCCAAGCCGAAAGTGAGTGCTACCACTTGGACCATAGGAGTGGTCGCCAAGCTCATGCCGTACAAGGGCCAGCTGAAGGCGCTGGCTGCATTTGAGGAGCTAAATGATGATGCGGCAAGGCTGGTCATACATGGATTTTCCAATGACAAGGCGTTTGTCCGCTTGCTGGATACGCGGATAGCGGAATCGTCCCTAAAATCACATATTCAGCGGCGGGACTATATCCGCGATCTATCACTTGATGCGTTGTATGGTGATCTGGATGTGCTGCTGTTCCTGTCCCAGTATGAAGGCTTCGGGTTGCCGGTTATTGAGGCGCAATCCCGGGGGATTCCGGTGGTTTGTTCGGATATCCCTGTCCTGCGCGAGGTGGCCGGTGCTGGGGCGTGTTTTGTTGAGAGGGACAATCCGCAACTCATTGCCGCCGAACTGCGGCGTATTCGGGCGGACGCGGATTTTCGGGCCGCCTTGATCCAAAAGGGCTTAGAGAATGTCCGCCGATACGATTGGCAAACTTCCGCTCGCCGCGTATGCACCCTGTACACGGATATTAGTCAACAGCCGTCTTGACACTGCCGCCAAACTAGACCTATTTACTTAGCATGATTTCCGACCATGATAAATAGTAATGAGGTGAAGACGCATCTTTCAAAATATGCGCGGAGGGTAAAGCAAGGGGAACGCATCATCCTTTGTGACCGAAATGTTCCGTTCGCGGAGATTCGCAACTATGATGTCAAAACGTGGTGGGGTGGGGTGTGATCTTGCCACAACTACGCCTCAGCGAAACAGAGCGGTTGGCCTTGCAGCATGCCCTGCAGGATGTGCAGGGCGAGGTGTTCATTTATGGCTCGCGCACGGATTTGGCGGCGAGGGGTGGGGACATAGACGTATTGGTGATCAACCGCACATCCGCGCCGTATCGCCTATCCCAAGACATTACGGTCAAGTTTCAGATGGCATGTGATGAAAAGATTGATGTATTGGTGGTGAATCCAGACACCCTTTCTGCGGAACAGGGTGCATTTGTACAATCGATTCTACAGACAGGAGTGCCTTTCCAGTGACAACCCAGGAACTCATAACCATTTCAAACCAAGCGCGCGAGAAGGCGTTGGCGGCCGTGCGGTTGGTATCGGCATCGATCGAGAAGCTCGGGCCCTATGATGCCAGCCGCACGTACACCCCGGAGGAGCGGGAACCTTATGACGCCCTAAGTGATCGATTTGTGCGCGCGGTTGAGGTGTGTATCAAATTCTTCCGCAGTTATGAGCGGCTCCAGTTTGCCGAAAATTCAAACACGTTGCGCGATCAATTGAATCGCATGGAAAAGCTGGGCGTGATCACATCCACGGAACTATGGTTCCGTATGCGCGATGTGCGCAATCGTATTGTGCACGTCTATCTGCCTGCTGAAATCAAAGAATTATATGATGATTTGCTGGGGCCGCTGGGGGCGGAATTACAGCAGACGGCAGCGGTGATTGAGAATCTATCGCTCGCAAATTCGGAGACCGATACGTGAAAAGATGTTTGGTTACCGGCGGGGCCGGTTTTGTAGGGCGCCATGTAGTGGCGCGGTTATTGGCGCAAGGGCACGAAGTGCATTGTGTGGACCCGATTGTCCCGCTCAGCGGCGGCATTTCGCCTGACGCGTGGCCGTTGTTCAGTCCATTGGACTATGACGCGTTCCACTATTATCCGCAGGATTGTCGCGAATGGTTTCGCGACCATCCCGAGGAGGTTTTCGACTATGCGTTTCATCTTGCCGCGATGGTGGGTGGACGCGAAATGATTGAGCATTATCCGTTGGCGGTGGCCGATGATCTATCCATCGATGCCCACTACTGGCAATGGGCGGTTACGGCCCGGCCCGGCAAGAATGTCGTATTCAGCTCCAGTGCCGCTTATCCGATCGAATGTCAGCGGGAGCAAGGGTATCAGCTGCTGCGCGAGGACATGATCGCGTTCGATGCCCGGATTGGTGTGCCCGACATGTCGTATGGTTGGGCCAAGCTAACCTGTGAATACCTGGCGCGTTTGGCTCGTGAACGGCATGGTCTGAAGTCGGTTTGTTACCGGCCTTTTTCCGGTTACGGCGAGGATCAGGACGATTCTTATCCGTTTCCCAGCATTATCAAGCGGATCATTGCTCACCAGGGCGAGCCGGTTGTTACCGTGTGGGGTAGTGGCCGGCAGATGCGCGATTTCATTCATATTGAGGATTGCGTCGACGCCATTCTGCACACGATGGACCAGGTGGATGACGCATCCGCGATCAACCTGTCTTCCGGCATCTATACCAGCTTCATCGAGTTCGCGCGCCTAGCGGCTGATTGTTGCGGTTATCAGCCGGATGTCCAAGGCACATCCGGCAAGCCCGAAGGCGTCTTCGCCCGGGGTGGCGATACGACCTTGCAGGATCAGCTCGGCTGCACCCGCCGGATCCCGTTGCGTGATGGGATCGTGCGGGCATTGGGGCATTTCGGGACCAAGGCGGCAGGGTCACCTCACCCTACCTGCGTTGGGCCTGCCAAAGCGGCAGGGTAGGGCGAGCTCACCGAGCGAGCCGCCGAGCTTGCGAGGTCTTTGATCGGCGCAAGCACGGAACTTTGTCCGGTTCTTGTTCCCGGCTCGGTGGGGTCACCTCGCCCTACCACATCTAGACAAACATTACCTCTTCTGGCCATGCAGAACAGTAAAGTGTATCCTGCTCGTAAACAGCTCCCACATGATATCCCCACCTGGGTGCCCGACGGCAGTCGTTACTTCATTACGATATGTTGCAAGGAGCGAGGTCCGAACACCCTCGCACGGCCAGGTATAGCCGACAGCCTTTTACATAGTATTCGGATACGTGAAGATTCTAAAGAGTGGTACGTATTCTGCATGGTAATCATGCCCGATCATCTGCATTTGATAGCGGGATTCAATAAAATGCCGGGCATAAAGCACACGATTCAAACGTTCAAAAGGTACCATGCGCGTAACGAAGGTGTCGTATGGCAGTCTGGATTTTTTGAGCATCGATTGCGTAACGACGCGGAATTCACGGAAAAATTCCACTATGTGTTATTCAATCCGGTCCGAAAACAATTGGTCAACGATGCACGGGAATGGCCATATAAATTTTGTAGAGGTTATTTTTGAAAGGGTAGGGCGAGCTCACCGAGCGAGCCGCTGAGCTTGCGAGGTCTTTGATCGGTGCAAGCACGGAACTTTGTCCGGTTCTTGCTCCCGGCTCGCTCGGTGAGCTCGCCCTACCAGTGCTGAGTTGCCCGAAGCGGTTGATTGAACTCCGTGGTTGCGATTTGGCACGCGCCAGCGCAGACTCGGTCCCGTGAAAACGGGAGGGATCAAGTCGTCACTATTTCTTTTGGCCATTGCGTTAGCCTTTGCCGGCGTTTCGCTGTGGTCCACGACGGATCTCCTGCGGAAAAACGATCAGGCTGCCATTCTGGCCGGGGCACACGATTGGGCGCGGGGCGACCGGCAAGCGTGGTCGCGCTATTATCAATTTGATAAAACGTACGTGCTATATGCCTACACCGCAGCCTTTCTAAAGGCCAACCGCGCGTTAGGCGAATTGGTGGATCCCGTCGCGCTCGGGAACCATGTAGTGGCGTCAGCCTTTTGGCTGGCGCTTTTTGTTTTTAGTGTCCGCTTTCGGCGCACACTGTCGCCCTTGGTGCTCTGCGCCGTGCTGGCCTCGCCCGCCGTGTTGTTCAACACGCAATATGTCAACAGCACGGTCTTGTCGTCAGCCTTCTTCCTGCTCGCCCTCGCCGCCCTGGGCCCGGTTGACCGGCGGCTCGATGGCGCAGTGCCAGACCGTTGTGCTGATGGTTCGAACCACCCGCAAGGTAGGGCGAGCTCACCGAGCGAGCCGCCGAGCGTGAGTGGACGTTGGTCCACGCAAGCACGGAACCTTGTCCTGTTCTTGCTCCCGGCTCGGTGGGGTCACCTCGCCCTACCTGCGTTGGGCCTGCCAAAGCGGCAAGGTAGTGCGAACCGTCCCGGTGAGCCGCAGAGCGTGAGCAGACGTTGGTCCGGGCAACCGCAGAACTTAGTTCATTTCGTGCACGCGGCTCGGCGTGACGCCGCGCCCTACCGCTGGCCGAACGTGTTGGCTTCGTCCCTGCTGGTGTTCCTGGCGGTTGGTTCGCGGGCGGATATCATTCTGCTGCTGCCGCTTTGGTTTGGCTTGATCCTCGGGTTTCCAACGCTTGGAAAAGTGTGTGACCACTTGTTCCAAGGCCTGGAAACGCGGGGGGGCACGGTGTGGGGGCTGGGGCTAGGAGCGGTGGCCGCGTTGTGTGTGGGCCGGATTTGGGCGGACGGTGCCGGAACGACGTTTGATCCGTTTTTTCAATGGAAGATGGCGTTGGGCTATCTGGCATTTGGGTTTGGCGGGGCTTTGTTGCTGTTCGGCCTGGGGGCGTGGGGCATTTGGCAACAGGCGGCCAAGGGGGCGCGGTGGATCTGGGTGGCGACTTTCCTGTTGCCGGTTTTCTTTTTCCTGCCGCAGCTGCACGCGCCACGTTATTTCTGGCGGGGTGCGGAGGCGGTGATGATGCTGTCGGCCTGCGCCCCGGCTTGTCTGCCCTTGGGACGCCGATGGTGCCGCAGTGTGGTGTGGTTGGTCGTGCTGGTACCCCTGCTGGTGGGATTAAACCTGCCGCTCCTGACGCAGCCGCGTCCGACCGTGCGGGCACCGACCCTATTTCCCAGTGGCGACGGCCATTACCCGATGGGGGCGTATGGGGCATTTTTACAGCAGCTGCGTAAGGGGACTGTGCATCCCATTGATCATAATCAACGGGTATGGGCGGCCACGCGGTCGGCGGAATTGGTAGCGGACGAAGCTGGACGGATTCCGGTTCTCTTCACGCCGATGTTTGGCTATTTCATGCTGGAAGCATCGTTGCGGGGATACACGGCCGATCATCTATCGTGGGCCCACATGCAAGACGACGTGTTTTACATGGATAGCCGGACCCTGACACGGCAGGATATGAAGTTTGGCGGGGCCATGGATGCTTTATTGGATCAACCGATCACAGTGGTGTCGCCGGACCAGGACGGGATTGTGGTGCTGAAAATCGGGGCAGGCGATACGGCTTGGGGGCGGCGTACGCGGTTGTTAAATCGCTTGTTCGCGGGCAATGAGTATCGGATAGTGGCTGGTGATGTTTCGGTGCCGGACGGTCATACGG
>PWVE01000221.1 GCA_003562335.1 PVC group bacterium | reverse complement strand
GGTGTGCCAGATAAAGCGAAATGGCGGACGGTCAGGCAGGGCATCCAGCGGGGCCGCATCTTCGCCCAATTCGGATTTGATGCGTACCAATCGGTCCCGGCGCGGCTCTACCGTCGTATGCACACGCCGGTCCACCGCACACACCAAGGCCCGTTTCCCGTGCAAGACGGCATGTTCGCCCATACACATTAGACTGCCGGGCGCGTGCGCCGTCCAAATGGCGGTCCGTCCGGACAAAGGACCGACCGGCCCTGGCGGGGATGACGATGGGTGGTGTGTCATAGACCTTACGATGGCACGCTTACCGCGTGTACGTCGATCATGTATTCACTTGGCGCAAGGCCTCATAAAGCGCCACCCCCACGCTGGTAGAGAGGTTCAGTGAGCGCACGCTGTCCGGCTGCATGGGAATACCGAGCACGCGATCCGGCCATTCCGCCAGCAAGGGTTCAGGCAGTCCTTTGGTTTCCTTACCGAATACAAGATAATCGCCCGGCGCAAACGTTTGTTCGTATAACGAGCGCGTGGCAAAGGTGCTGAACAGGAAAAAACGTTGCGGTTTGATGGTTTCCAGAAAATGCGACCAATGAGGGTGAATGTGCAAGGGGACCTTATCCCAGTAATCCAAACCCGCCCGGCGCACTGCCCGATCCCCCAACGTGAAACCGAACGGTTCGATTAGGTGCAGCGGCGTTTGCGTGGCGGCGCACAGGCGCGCGATATTGCCGGTGTTCGGCGGAATTTCCGGCTCAACCAACACCACGCCCAGCGGGGGATGGGGCCAGCGAAAGGGAAGGACAGCGCGCGTACGGCTCATGTGGGCGTAGCTTCAAGGACGCCAGAGGTACAGGATGCGGGGCGTATCCATATCCAACCAGTGGGGTGTGCGCATTAAGGGGGTACGCATCGCGGCAAACCAGTCACTCCAGTCCGCGCGTCGCTCATAGCGCACCACGCGTACTGAAGGCACGCCAAACAGCTCGGCGGTGCGCGCCAGCGCGTCGTCCCAATATCCAATTTCGTCAATAAGCCCTTCGCGCAACGCGTCGTTGGTTGTGAATACCCGGCCGTCGCCAATACGCGCCAACTGCTGATCTTCAAAGTTCCGTGCCTTCTGCACGATCGTAGCGAACCGGTCATACAGGTTATCAACCAGATCCTGCAGCAGGTGTAATTCCCGTTCGGACACGTCCCGGAACGGGTTTAAAATGTCTTTGGTATCGCCGGACTTGATTGTGAGGTCCTGCACGCCAATGCGCGTGCTGAGTTCGTGCCAATTCAAGCTTTGAATCATAACGCCGATTGAGCCGACGATGGCAGTGGGTTCGGCAATCAACCAGTCGCCGGCCATCGAGGCATAATAAGCACCAGACGCGTTAATATCGCGGGTGAACACCACGATGCGCCGGTCAGCGGCGCTGTCGCGGAACTGGCGCAGGGCATTGTAAATCTCATCGCTCGGCGTGACCGCCCCGCCGGGGGAATCCACTTCCAGGATAATGCCGCGCACACGGTCATCGTTCCGGGCGGCGCGGATACGGTTCAGCGTGAGCTGAACGCGATCAATACGGGGCATAAACAAGCCCCCTTCGGGTTGGCGCATGATCAGGCCCTGCAAGGGGATGCGCACAACCACGGTGTCGCCGTGACCGTATGACCAGCGGGTGGTGAATTGCGGGTACTCATCCGTTGGCTTGCCCAATGCCTGGGCCGACAATTTCTCTCCGCTGAACGCTGACCCCATCAGCAGGCCTACATTCACCATCACGCTTAAGACCAGCAGCACCATCAACACAATGAGTGCGGCCCAGTAACAGCCGGTCCCCTTCTTTTGCCTAGCAGGTGTTGTATTCATAGGGCAGAGATACCACCATGCGCGCAAATTAGCAAGCGGTCACACCAACTCGCCATTCAGCGCGTAGGCCGCCGTGTGGTTGATGGTGACCGGTACCAGTTGGCCGACGAGGTCCCGGGGGTCGTCAAAGAACACCAGTTTATTCTCCGGCGTGCGACCGCGCCAGCGCCCCTTATGCCGATTTTCAACCAGGACTTCGACCGTTTGGCCGCGTAGCGCGCGGTTTTTGGCTTCCAGTATCACGGTTTGCCGGTCGTCCAGTAGCTTGCGGCGTCGTTCCTTTTCGTCGGCCGGCACGTCATCCTCTAATTTACGGGCCGCCAAGGTCTTCGGCCGTACGGAATACTTGGCCAAATGGATCTTTTCCCACTGCATTTCTTCGGCCAGCCGGTACGTGTCCATGAATTGCTCGTCGGTTTCGCCGCAGAACCCGACAATGATGTCGGTGTGTATGGCGGCCCCCGGCAACCGCGCGCGTATGCGGTCCACCACGCGACGGTAATCGTCGACCGTGTAGCCGCGTCGCATGCGTTCCAGTACTTCGTCGTTACCGGCTTGCACCGGGATTTCGATGTGCGGACAAATCTTGGGGGTGTCGGCCACCGTATCGATCAAGCGGTCGGTCATCCAGTTCGGGTGACTGGTCAAAAAACGGACCCGCAACAGCTCCGGTATGGCGGCGACGCGTTTGAGTAGGCCGGCCAAATCAATGCCGTCATCCAAGTCCGTTCCGTAGCGGTCAATAATCTGGCCCAGCAACATCACCTCGCGCACGCCCTGCGCGGTCAGGCGGCGTATTTCCTCAAGAATGGCCGTAGGGGGCTTGCTACGTTCCGCGCCCCGCCGATAGGGGATTACGCAGAACGTGCAGGCATGGGAACAGCCTAGCACCACCGGTACATTGGCTGTCACCGTTTGTCCCTGTAACCCGGATGGCAACGCGAATTCTTCGTCCTGGATGGCGTCGCGCAGCGCCTTTTCGCGTGTGTCAAACGAACGTTCGGCGTCGTAGAGCCCTTGGTCGGACAGGTAATCCAGCAAGGGCGCGGTGTCGGACGGCGGCATGAAGACATCCACGAACGGGAAGCGCTTTTTCAGTCCCGGGGCCTCTTTCATGCCGACCATGCAGCCCATTAAGGCCACGGTCATCGCAGGCTGCTGTTCCTTTACCTTCCGCAAGCGGTGCAGTTTGTTGACGGCTTTGTCCTCGGCCTGTTGACGGACCACACAGGTGTTCAACACCACCAAATCCGCGTCCTCGGCCGCCGTATGGTTGGTGTAGCCCAGCGACTCAAGCTGCGATGATAAGTGGCGGGAGTCCGCCTCGTTCATTTGGCAGCCAATGGTCCATATATGGTACGTGCGTGGCATACGTGTCTCGACAAGTTAAGAATGAATGTTATTAGTAAGCCATGAACCGCATGCGAGCAACAGACAATTTAAGAAAATCATGAGCAAGGAAGCATTGCCTGGTGAGTGCGCCTTGTCGCGGGCGCGCGGGGAGGCCACCGCCCCCAAGGATTTTGATTGGGTACAAAAGAACATACCCTGCCAAGCCGCTTGCCCGGCCGGTACCGATATTCCCGGGTACCTCGACGCTATTGCCCACGGTGAGTATGCACAGGCCTACCGCATCAACCTGCAGGACAACGTCTTTCCCGGCGTGCTGGGTCGCGTTTGTACCCGACCCTGCGAACCGCCCTGCCGCCATGGCTGGGAAGGCTTGGGCGAACCGGTCGCCATCTGCTTCTCCAAACGTTCCGCCGCCGACCAGCGCGCACGGGCGGAACCCGTATTGCTCGACCCTGTCTTCCCGTCCACCGGCAAATCCGTCGGCGTGATCGGCGCCGGTGCAGCCGGTCTGGCCGCTGCCCGCGAGTTGCGGCTGTGGGGGCATGACGTGACGGTATACGAACGCTACCGGATACCCGGCGGCCTGATGGTGCAGGGCATCCCCGCCTTCCGTTTACCGCGCGACGTGGTGTCGTTGGAGATCGAGCAGATACAGGCACTCGGGGTGACGTTGCGTTGCGGCGTGGAAATCGGCAAGACCATCACGGTGGATCAGTTGCTGGCCGAGCATGACGCCGTGGTGCTGGCGACCGGAACCCATGTGCCGTTCATCCCGGATACGCCGGGCCGCACCCGGCCGGGCGTGCGCCATGGGCTCGATTTCCTGAAAGACTTTAACACGTTGGGCACGGTGCCCGTCGGATCGCGTGTGGTCGTGATCGGAGGCGGATTCACCGCAGTGGACTGTGCCCGGGTCGCGCGCCGCGCAGGCGCGGAATCCGTGTCCGTCTATTACCGTCGTTCCGAGGCCGAGATGTACATTGGCGGGCACGAAGTGGTCGAAATGAAACAGGAAGGCATCGCGTTTCATCCGCTGACCGCGCCGCTGGCCTATTGCGGGCCGGACGAGGACGGTGCGGTCGACCGTATTCAGCTGGCCCCCACACGGCTATGTGAACCGGGTGCCGACGGGCGTCGCGTACCGGAAATACAGGCCGACGCCGCGTTTGAGGTGGAAGCCGATACGGTGTTGTTGGCGACCGGGCAGGTGCGCGACTTGGAACATCTCGGCCCGACCATTCAACAAGCGTGTGCCGCCGCACCGCGCGACGGGAGTACGGCCAATCCGCAGCTCTTTATGGCGGGTGACGTTGCGTTGGGCGCGTTGTCGTTAATCGACGCCATAGGCCACGCCAAGGCATGTGCGCGCCGCGTGGATCGGCATTTAATGGAACGCGATCGCTGGCGCGATATTGTTTGGATTGAGGACGCGCAAGGAACAGGGCGCACGCGTGAAATGGACGAAATCCCACGCCACCCCATGCCCGTGCGGCCTCCGGAAGAGCGTGGTGTGATAGACGAAGTAGAGACCGGTTTTGACGAAGATCACGCCCAGGCCGAGGCGCAGCGCTGCTATTTGTGCCATTACAAGTACGAGATCGATAACGATTGCTGTATCTATTGTGATCGGTGTTTAAAGGTGAAGCCGGTGGAAAACTGCATTGTCAAAGTCAGTGCCCTCCAATTCGATGAGGCGGGCCGGATCATCGGTTACGACCGGACCACCTCCGCCGAAAACTATAACCTGCTCTACATCGATCAGAACGAATGCATACGTTGCGGGGCCTGTGCGGAGGTCTGTCCGGTGGAATGTATCCCCCTGCAAAAGGTGCAAACGCGCACCGTGCCCGTTAAAGAGTAGCGACTTCCCAAAAGATTCGGTCCTGGGTTTTCATTCGTTAGATTCTTTGGCTCTGTTGCCCCGGGACATCACCAGTTGGCTGGTCTTGTTCCTCTATGACCTCCTACATGAGTGTGGCACGACCACGGCCAACGCCGTTTTCCTTGCTTTTGATGTCCACGGCACCGCTGCCCACAGCCCAACCTCGACTACGACCCCCCCACACACCCACACACCCACCTACGCCGTCACCTACGACTACGACCCCGTCGGCCGCTTCGCCACCATCACCTCATCCGTGGCATCCGTGCAATCCGTGGTTGCCTACTCCTACCTCCAAGGCTTGGACCTCATCACCGGCCGGAGTTCCAGTGATGGGAACGCCCACCCCTTTTTCAATCGGGATCGCTATCGGGATCGGGGATCGAAATATCTCGCCAAGGTGCCAAGCGCGCGGAGTAGGGGTAATGGTCGTTTATGCTGCTGGGAGTATTGCAATGAACCGACGTGCGTGATACTTTCACTGTCAGTGGCCTCCGTGATTTGGGTTTTTGTTGTATGTCACATACGTATATCGATTGGCTCAGGCAATACAGAGTGTTTGTAATCAGTCTGGTCATTAGCATCGTCTATTGGGTGGGCTACTATGCTTGGTATCTGGCCGGTTTCCCCATCAGGGATACGCCTGCTTGTGCGGCGGGTGGACAGAATCCCTTATTATGACTTGAATGGCGTAGTGGCCCGGGCCGGGGTGTCGCGGCAAACGCTGTGGCAGTGGCGGGCGCGCGGGGTGATCCCGGCCGGGCACAACTACCGGAACCGTTAATCGCTAATTGAACCTGTCCAACCTCTCTCTTTATCTGCTTCGTCTACGTTTTCTTGCCTGCCCCGAGCTACGATTCCGACTCCAGAATTGCTTCCTTATCGCCGGGCGCAAGCCCTGTGTGCTTACTGAGTCGAGCAATCCGCGCTCGCCGTTTGATGAGGTTGGGTGTATAGGTTGCAGGTCATGCCGCTTTTTAATGTAACACTGGAAAAAGAACGCGCGTTGGCGCGTCGTATGGAAGCGCTGGGGATTCAGTCTGCCGACTTGGAGGAACGGTTCATTAAAGGTTCGGGCAAGGGCGGGCAAAAGATCAATAAAACATCGTCCTGCGTTCACCTGTGTCACAGGCCTTCCGGCATCGAGATCAAGTGCCAGCGGGAACGATCCCAGGTGCTGAACCGTTTTTTGGCGCGCCGTGAGTTGTGCGACCGCCTGGAGGCACAACGCGCCGGGGAGAAGTCGGCCCGCGAGCAGGCGCGGGCCAAGATACGACGTCAAAAACGGCGTCGATCACGCCGACAACAGGCGCGCATGCTCGACGACAAACGCAAACAAGGGGAAAAGAAAGCCCTGCGCAAACCCGTCCGGCCCAACGGGGACTAACCCGGCTAACTGGCCTCAGCCGGTTCCCAGTCGTTCGCCGGCATAGCGTTGGGTGCGCAAGGGACGCCACCACCATTCGTTGTCGAGATACCATTGGACCGTCTGGCGGATGCCGGTATCAAAATCGGCTTGTGCGCGCCAGCCCAGTTCCGTCTCGATACGGGTGGCATCAATGGCGTAGCGCCGGTCATGTCCCGGCCGGTCCGGCACAAACGTGATCAGCTCCTTGTAGCGGGCGATTTCCTGATGGGCGGGCAGGGGGCGTAACTCGTCCAGTAAGTCACAGATGGTCTCAACCACTTGCAGGTTGGTCCGTTCATTGCGCCCGCCGATGTTGTAGGTGCGGCCGGGAACCCCCTGTTCGACGGCCAGCACGAGTGCCCGCGCGTGGTCTTCCACGTAGAGCCAGTCGCGGATGTTGTCGCCCCGGCCATATACGGGGAGTGGTTTGCGCTCAAGTGCGTTAAGAATCACCAACGGGATCAATTTTTCAGGGAAATGGTAGGGGCCATAATTGTTGGAGCAGTTGGTAATAATCACGGGCAGCCCGTATGTATGATGCCAAGCCATGACGAGATGATCGCTGGCCGCCTTGCTGGCCGAATACGGCGACCGGGGATCGTAAGGCGTTGCCTCCGTGAACAGCCCCTCCGCCCCCAGCGACCCGTATACTTCGTCGGTGGAGATGTGGTGAAAGCGAAACGCGTTTGCATCCGGCCGTGCGCGCCAATAGTCGAGCGCACAGGCCAGCAAGGTATAGGTGCCGATGATGTTGGTCTCGATGAAGGAGGCGGGTCCGTCAATTGAACGGTCAACATGGGACTCCGCAGCCAGGTGCATCACCGCATCCGGCTGAAACGTATTCAACACGTCCGTCATCCGTGGCCCGTCGACAATATCGGCCTGCTCAAAGTGGTAGAGCGGGTGGTCGGCAATAACGCTTAATGATTCCGTGTTGCCCGCGTACGTCAGCTTGTCAACGTTGAGGACCTCAATGGATTTTTCCTGTACCAGATAACGGCACACCGCCGACCCGATAAATCCGGCTCCGCCGGTAACCAGTGCCTTTTTCATCACCTTGGCCCCTTTACACCCCGGGCCCCACCCGGCTCAGTTTAGTTGTTTGACTTCTATGCGCCGAAAATGAGTCGGATGACTCTCGGCTTGGATAGATATGGTTCCGCCTTCGAGCAGTTTTCCGACTTCAGGTATCATTTTGCGCCCGTAATCACTATTCGGATCCAACTGCGGCTCGTTGTACTCCAGTACGACCTCACCATTGACGATATGGCGAATGACTTCCGAACCCCGAACCTCTGCCTCAACAACTACCCACTGGTCACCATGGAAAGTAGGAGCATCGGCCTGAGTATAATGCCTGGTGATCAATTCGCCATCGATGACAACATGCGTTCCCGGCGTGCAGACGTTAGCGTTCGGGCGCTCATTTTGGCCGTCGCCCCCGAGTAACTGGATTTCGATCGACACGGGAAAATTCTGATTGATTTCCATGGTCGCCGGATCCTGCCCATGGATCATTATACCGTTATTCCGAAAGGCCCACCCTGGCCCGCCTGGAGTCTGCTCACCCACAAAACGGTACTCGACGCGCAGCATATAGTTGGAAAAGGGCTGGTGGTAGAACAGGTGTCCGAATCTGTTATTGAATTCCTCATACTCGTCGTAGCTAACCTTGAGGAGCCCGTCCTCGACCCGAAACGTGTTCTTATAGTTCTTGCCCAGCTCATAGCCGCGGAACTTCGGAACCCATCCGGCGAGATTCTCGCCGTTAAACAGTTGTATCCATTCGCCGTTATCGGAATCCGCTGAAACGGCAAACGGCACCATCGCCACACCTAGTAACACTATTAATAGACCACGCATATCTTATATCCTCCTGTATGCTTGTTGAACATGCTTGGTCGACGGAAAACAATCTGCAATCGACCAAGTTGCGAAAATCACCCACAGACTAGACCGAATTACGATGGCCGTCAACGGGGGGACAAGTAGGTTTTATGAACGGGAGGTCTTGCCGGCGGTGGCAGGCCAGTTGCCGTAGCGTTCCTGCTGCCGGCCTGAGGGTCCCGTGATGAGCCACTGTGC
>PWVE01000068.1 GCA_003562335.1 PVC group bacterium | reverse complement strand
GCGGATCCATGGGGTGAAATCCTTGAGCAACAAGCGCCCCGTCCGAAAACCCGTTTCCTGATGAATCCCAATTGTGCGGATCGGTTCCCCATCCGTATTCTTCCAGGTTGGTGAGCCCGTCGCCGTCCATGTCGGCCCCTGCATCCGCACCGGTGGCCGACCCGTAATACTGCATCTCCCACCAGTCGGGAATCCCGTCATCGTCCGTGTCCAGGCCGATGGTGAAATCGATGCCGGTGACCCGGTTGCTGACGGCTATGGGGTCGACCGCATACTGTCCGCCATCCTCCAAGTGGGTAAATTGCCCGTTGCCGTCCTCGTCGATGAACGCCCGGACGATGTAGTCGCCCGGCGGCAGGCCGGTGATGTGGTAATCCACCGGGAAAGTGACCGGGACTGGGTCACCGTTGATTTCGTCCGTTCCTTGGAACCAGGAGATGCGGGTGCTGTAGGTCGTGTCCCAGTTCGGCGTGGATGAGGCGAGGACGTGGATGTCGCCGGTTGCTTCGCCGGTATAGTCGAGCGTGCCCCAGATGGAGGGCTGATCCTCCAGCGTGATGTCGAGGCCGGTCAGATCGTTGGTGGCGTTGGTGGCGGTGGCACTGTAGATACCCCACGGCTCCCATTCCTCGTGCTGCTGGTTGCCGCTGACGTCGAGGTAGGCCTTGAACCAGTAGCTTTGTTGGTTGGCCACCAGATTGGTGTAGGAGCCGGGCGCAGGCAGCGCGGTCTGCCAGGTCTTGGACCAGGCATCGGCGGATTCGGTGACGGCCTGTACGTAGATGGTCCCCGTTTCCGGCCCGCTATAGAGCACGTCGCCGGAAAGATAGACCCCGTGGGAATCGGGGTCGTGCGGGTCGGTGCCCAGTACAAGGATTTCAAACGCGTCGCTGAATCCGTCCCCGTCCGAATCGAGATCGTGGTTAGAGGTGGTGTTCCACATAGTCGGTGGGGATCAGGGTGACGAGCAGTTCGATCCGGGCCGGATCGTATTGTGCCTCCATTGCGTGAATCTCGGAAAGGGCGTACCGCCCGGAATACAGGCCCGGATAGCGCGACTTGAGCCAGGCGAACGGATCGTAGTCTGCCGGGGCCGGAATCGAGAAAAGCGGATATTCACTGCCGAGGTGGTGGTTAACGTGATCCACGGGCAGGATGCCCGTGCCACTCTGGAGGGCCAAGGGTTCGGCCGGAACCTCATAGAAGTGCAATTGTCTGGTTTGCCGGTCCTCGACTGCGCGCAGCTTATAGACCGGCACGCTGTATTCGTACTGGTAGCGGTCCCCCAGCAATTCCGGCAGATTATCAGGAAAGTGTTCCCAGTCGAAGGGGATAACCGGTGCGACCGGCTGGCGCAGCACAAAATCGGCGAAAGGCGGTGTGATGCGTTCATAGATCCAGCGTTCGTCGCGAACCAGATCGTCCAGGTCAGCCGTATCCATGATCTGGCGCTCCATGACAGCGTGGTAGGCGTACGGGTCAATAGGCGAATCCGTCTCGGCTGACTGCTGGGACAGGGCCAGCCACACGAGAGGTAATCCAAGTATCCAGACGAGCGCAGTCGATATCTTACGTCGCGGCCAAAGCGTCATCGCTTTTTCTCCCAGTTGTTGGGCGAGTCTGCCGGAGTCCGCGCTCGTTGTCTATCAGGCCGGGGCCTTGTTGTGGCTTAAGGGAATACCTGATGCGTTCGCAGTGGGAAGGTCGAAAGACCGCCCAAGCTCCACGGCTCGCTCGATGGCACTCGTGAGGGTGAACCGGTTCTTGATTGGATACCTCTTTAGCAATGACGCCTTGGTGAATTTTGCGCGCTTTGTGGTTACATATGCCACTCACCTGTACTGAGCCTCGCGTTCCAAGCACGAAACTCAGCACAGGCACGGGATTTTCAGGCTATCCACCCGTCTTAGTGAGTGACACCTTCTGCCTGCAATAGTCGTTTAGCTTCCGCAACTATGTTTTGTTTATCGAGCCTATTTTCTTGTTCCCCACCATAGCCCACATGGGCTATACAGTCAGAGGGGAAACGCGTTAGTGTCTTGGCCATCACCCCGCTGTCACGCCACCGTTTCCACGGCATCCCACACCGATTGGGCGGCCGTGGTTACCGGGTCGACTTCGCCTAAGGCGGCGCAGACTTCCTGCAGGCCCTCCATCATGGCCGTGCGTTCCGGGCCATCGGCGAGCAGCAGAGCCAGGGCAGCGGCCATGGATTCTGGGCGGGCGTCGTGCTGTAGAAATTCAGGGCAAAGCAAACGCTGGGCCACAATGTTCACCATCCCGAGATACGGGACCCGAATCAGTCGCCTGCCAAACCAATAGGTTAAGGGAGCTGTTTTGTAGACGATGATAAAGGGACACCCCATCAACGCGGTCTCAATGGTGGCGGTGCCCGACGCGACCATGGCACCCCGCGCCTGGCGCAGTACTTCCCGCGTCTGCCCGGCCACCACCTTGATCGCCACCTTATGGGCCGGGTGCTTGGCCAATTGGTCATGAATGTGCGCGGCTATTTCGTCGGAAGGCGCAGCGATGATAAAGGCCGCATCCGGGTGCGACCGGCGCAGGTGTTGCGCCGCCTCAAGCATGGGCGGCAGGATACGCTCAATCTCCTGACGCCGACTCCCCGGTAGCAGGGCCACCCGTGGTCCGGTCGTCGGCCAAGCCAAGTCCCGGGGCGGGGCCTGCAACGCCGCCCGTGCCTGATCCACCAAGGGGTGCCCTACAAAATCCACTTGTAAGTCGGTTCCAGCAAAGACCTCGACTTCAAACGGGAAAATGACCAGCAGCCGATCCACCCACTGCGCCATGCGCGCGATGCGTGCCCGGTGCCACGCCCAGACTTGCGGACAAATATAGTAGATCACTTTGATCCCACGGGCGTGCGCCGCCCGGGCCAGACGCAGATTGAACCCGGGATAATCCACCAACAACACGGCGTCCGGCCGACGTTGATCCAGCTCGCGGCAGAGTTGCCGGAATACCCCGCGGAAGAAACCGTACCGTCGCAGCACCTCACTCAAGCCGAGTACGGCCATGTCGCGACTGTCATACAGGCATTCCATTCCGGTGGCCCGCAGGTTCTCCCCGCCAATGCCCCAGAACGACCAGTCGGGCCGTTGTGCGCGCACGGCGCGCACTACGCGCGCCGCGTGCAAGTCGCCCGAGACCTCGCCGGCCACCACCAGCAACGATCGGCTCACGAAGCGCCCTCACTCAATCGCTCCAGAATATCGTTCGCTAACGACAAGGCCTTGGCCGCGTGCTCGCCGGAGACCAGTGGCTGGTCGCGGCGGGCCACACAGCCGATAAAGGCATCGAGTTGGTTGGCGAGCGGTTCGCCTTTTTCGATCGGTACCGCTTCGCGTTCGAACCCGCCATTGGCCTTGCGATAAAGCTCACCGGCCTGGGCCTGGTAATCCAATGAGATGTAGGCGTCCTCCAGGAACACGCGGATTTTACGCATGCGCTCGGGGCTGATCCGGCTGGCGGTGATGTTGGCCACGCAGCCGTTCTCGAAGGAAAGGCGTACGTTGGCAATATCCTCCGACCGGCTCAACACCGGCGCGCCCACGGCATGAATCGCTTTCACGGGCGATTGTACAAGGTGAAGGATCACCTCAATATCGTGGATCATTAAATCGAGCACCACGCTCACTTCCGTGCCCCGCGGCAAAAGGCCGTCGCGCGGCGGGGGATAGGCCGCCAACCGATGGGCTTCAATGAAGCGGGGATTACGCGCCACGGACTCGAGATAGCTCAGCACCGGATTAAACCGCTCCACATGGCCGACCTGCACGATCACGTTGTGTTGCCGGGCCAGCCCAACCAGTTCCCGCGCTTCCGCCGTCGTCGCCGCAATGGGCTTTTCAATCAAGACGTGCAAGCCCGCCTCGATCAACGCGCCTGCGACGGCCCGATGTTTGTCCGTGGGCACCACCACGCTCACCGCCTCGGCCTGGTCAATGACGGCGTCGAGAGAGGCCAACGCCTGTGTACCGTGCGCGGCGGCGATTTCACGGCAACGGGCGGAATCCACATCATACACGCCCACCAATTCGGCCGACGGCCGTTCGGCATAAATCCGGGCATGATGCTGCCCCAATGCGCCAGTCCCCACTACCGCCACTCGCACCACCCGTTTACTGGTCATCCTTGGTCCCCCTGTTCATCGATACCGCCAACAAACTTATGCCCCGGCGGTCGGCTTCCGCGATGACCGCATCGCGCTCCAGCAGAATGGTCCGTTGTGCTTCGAGCGCCAACACGTGTGCCCGCGCCTTGGCCATCTTGCGCAACGTGCGCGTGCCCACCACCGGTATGTCAAAACGCATGTCGTGATCTTGTTTGGCCACCTTCACCACTACGCTGCCCGGGCCGCCCAAGCGGCCGGCTCGAATGATGGTTTCGTCGGTACCCTCAAACGCTTCCACGGCTAAAATCGTACCGGCTTTGACCACCACCGTCTGGCCGATATCCAATCCGCTGGTGGCCTTGGCCACGCGCAGGCCCAGGTCGATATCGGCCAGGGCCTGTTCCCCGGGCGGCGGCCCGGCCAAGTGGCCTGCGGCGGGCATCGCCGATTGCATAAATGCGTGGGCCTCCATTAACGCCATACCCCGCGTGCGCAGTTGTGCGCAAATCGCACCGAAGATGGTATGGGCATTCCGTTCCGGCAAGGTACGCAACAAATCCCGCATGGGCGCATCCAGCCGCAGATGAAACAAATGCGTAGGGGTAATCTGGCCAGCCAACACCACGTTGCGGATGCCGCTGTCGCGACAGGCGTCCAGCAACGCGCCCAGCCGCCCCAGATTCAGCCAATGCACGGCATCGACCGCCGCCGCTATGCGCCGGTCGGTCTCGCCTTTAAAAGCAATGGCCTCAATGCGGGCCACGCCCTCCGCCCGGGCACATTCCGCCAGCAAACGCGGATACACACCGCGCCCGGCAATAATCAGTAAGGCCTTAACCGAATCCGTTGACATATCCGCCGATCATACCGGAACCATCGGCAATGACCATATCAAAACCAACTGCACATGGTTTGACTTTTACCCCTTCGTCCCGCACCATTGTCGGTCGGTTAGAGCAGGCGGTTATGTCAAACGCTTTATGAAAGAGTGAATCGGTGGACGACTACGGCGACGACTACGGACTACGGAGAGAAAAGCTTGAACCCGTCCACCGAAATGGACGTTAGCAGCGGACAAGGAGGAAGACATGGATTTCACGATAGCGGTTGGACGGGGCGCGTTAGGGGTGGTGGTGCTGTTGACGTTGGCTTGCTTGCTGAGCGTTAATCGGCGGGCCATCAATTGGAAATTGGTGGCGGGAGGTATCGGCCTGCAAATCGCCCTCGGCACACTTATACTAAAAGTGCCGCAAGTACGCACCGTATTCGAAGTGGCCTCCGGTTTCTTCGTGGCGATCTTGTCGTTTACGGCCGAAGGCGCTGAATTCCTGTTCGGTTCACTGGTTACCGACTTTGAATCGTTCGGCTTTATTTTCGCCTTTCAAGTGCTGCCGACCATTGTCTTCTTCAGCGCCTTGACCTCGCTCCTGTATTACATGGGGGTACTGCAACGCATCGTCTATGGCTTTGCCTGGTTGATGAGTAAGGCCATGGACCTTTCCGGCGCGGAGAGCGTGGCCGCGGCCGCCAACGTGTTTGTCGGCCAGACTGAGGCCCCGCTCGTCATCAAACCGTATATCCCCCAAATGACCCGCTCGGAAATCATGGCGCTGATGACCGGCGGCATGGCCACCATTGCCGGAGCGGTGTTGGTCGCGTATATCGGTTTGCTGGCAGGCCCCGACCCCGCCCAACAACAAATTTTTGCCACACACCTGCTGGTGGCCTCCATCATGAACGCCCCGGCGGCCTTGGTGCTGGCCAAAATCATCATCCCGGAAACCGACACGGTCACCCGCGACATCCTTATCCCGAAGGAGGACATCGGCAGCAACGCCCTCGACGCCATTGCCGGCGGGACGACCCAGGGCCTATCGCTGGCGATGAATGTCGGCGCCATGCTGCTGGTCTTTATTGCGATGATCGCGATGCTGAACTACGGCTTCGAGCTGATCGGCCGCTTGGGCGGGATCAACGACTGGATCGCAAGCACAACCAATGAACGGTTCGAGGTCCTTTCCATGCAATCGATCATGGCCTTCGTCTTCGCCCCCATTGCCTGGATTATCGGCGTGGCCGCCGATGATATTCTGGTGTTTGGATCGTTGCTGGGCGAGAAGATGGTGATCAACGAATTTGTGGCCTACAATTCGTTAACGGCGGCGCGTGACGGCGGATTACTGGTGCACGACAAGTCGGTAATCATAGCGACCTACGCCCTTTGCGGCTTCGCTAACTTATCCTCCATCGGTATCCAAATCGGCGGTATCAGCGTGTTGGCACCGGAGAAACGCTCGCAACTCTGTTCACTGGGTCTGCGGGCCATGCTGGGCGGAACCGTAGCGACTTTGCTGACGGCTTGCATTGCGGGGGTTCTCGTGTGACTGTAGCGCGCGATGACGACGCTACAAGCACCCCTCACTACAGGCACGGTGGCCAACCTGCAACAGCAGGGCCGGGAGCGACTGTCCGCAGCTGGAATCCCGGAGGCGGCGGGTTGGACCGACTGGCTACTAACACACGTGCTGCAGGCTTCCCGCTGTGAATTAGTCATGCGGGCGGCCGAACCGGTCACGGAAGATCAAACGGGCCGGTTTAACGCCATGCTGGACCGTGCCGCCACGCATGAGCCCCCGCAGTATATTGTCGGCGCAGTGGACTTTCTGGGATGCACGCTGGCCTGCGATGCACGTGCCCTGATTCCCCGCCCGGAAACCGAACAGTGGGTGGCACAATTTGTCCGTGACACCCGCTGGCAAACAGGGCCGCGCCCGGCGGTCGCCGATATTGGAACCGGGTCCGGCGCCATCGCCGTCGCCTTAGCCACCTGCTATCCCGCAGCCCGCTACTGGGCGGTGGACGTGGATTCCCCGGCCTTGGAGCTGGCAACCCGGAATGTCGACCGGCACGACTGTGTGGATCGCGTTACCGTGCTGGCCAGCGACGGTGTCGCCGTGTTGCCGGACGCCCACTTCAACGGGTTGGTCGCCAATCTGCCTTACCTGACCACGGACGAATGGACCACCCTCCCCCGCCATATTCGCGACTACGAACCCCGCCAAGCACTGGACGGCGGTCCGGACGGGTTAACGGTGATTCGACGAGTGGTGGCCGATGCCCCCCGGGTGCTGCACCCCAACGCCGTCATCTATCTGGAAATCGGGGCCCATCAGGGCCGCGCTGTATCCCGGCTATTGACCGCTGCGGGTTTCGTCGATGTACAAACACGCGGTGACTGGAATGAACACGACCGCGTGGTCACCGGGAGGTGGCCATGACCCTCATGTGGCGCCTCCTTCACCTAAGGATTCCATATGTTTGATACCTTAACCCAATCGTTACAGAAAGTTTTCAAGAACCTGCGCGGCTACGGCAAGCTCAATGAGCGTAACGTCAAAGAGGCCCTGCGCGAGGTGCGGCTGGCGCTGTTGGAAGCCGATGTGCATTTCGAGGTAGTGCGCACCTTTATCGCCCGGGTACGGGAGCGTTGTATGGGCGAAGAGGTGCTTAATCACATCTCGCCGGGCCAGCAAGTCATCAAGCGTATCCACGACGAGCTGGTGACCTTGCTGGGCCACGAGCGTCAGGAGTTCGACCTCAATCATTCACCGGCCGCCATCATGCTGCTGGGTTTACACGGTGCCGGCAAGACCACCACCGCCGGGAAACTGGCGCGCCAGTGGCAAGCGGACGGCCGTAAGGTCGCATTGATCGCCTGCGATATTCGACGGCCAGCCGCCGTGGAGCAGTTGCAGGTGCTCGGCCGCCAAGCCGGTGTCGAGGTGTTCACCCCCAACCCCGGCGAAACGGTCCCGCAACTCGGTAAACGCGCCCGGCAATGGACGGAACAGGAGGGCGTGGACATCGCGATCTACGATACGGGCGGTCGCTTTCAGGTGGATCCCGATCTGGTGGAGGAATTGGTCGCCCTTAAAGAAGTCGTGAACCCGCATAACGTGGTGCTGGTGGTCGATGCCGCCATCGGCCAGGAATCGGTACATGTGGCCGAAACGTTCCACCATGCCGTCCAACTGACCGGCCTCATCCTCACCAAGCTGGATGGTGACGCTCGCGGTGGTGCGGCCTTGTCCATTCAGCACGTCACCGGTTGCCCGATTCTGCGTGCGGGCGTGGGGGAACGGCCCGAGGACTTGGAACCGTTTTATCCCGAGCGTATGGCCTCCCGCATCCTCGGCATGGGCGATGTCGTCAGCTTGGTGGAAAAGGCGCAAGCGGTCGTGGACGAATCCGAAATGGTCCGCATGGAGGAGCGCCTGCGGCGTAACACCTTTAATTTCGAGGATTTTTTGATTCAGCTGGAACAAATGGAAAAGATGGGACCGCTCGAGAACCTGCTGGAGTTAATGCCGGGCGCCAACGACCTGCCGGAAGCCACCCGCCAGCAGCTAGGGGCGGATTCCGGGCGGCAAACCGCCCGGACCAAGGCCATTATTCAGAGCATGACCCCGCACGAACGGCGTCATCCGGCCCTCATCAAAGGTAGCCGCCGGGCCCGCATCGCGCGCGGCAGCGGCACCGACGTACAAGCCGTCAATCACCTGCTTAAGCAATTTGAACAAATGAAGCGGATGACAAAAAAAATGAAAAAGATGCAAAAAAGGTTGCGTCGCGGTGCGATTTGATATAAAGCAACCCATTCAGTTTCAGCGGGCACGCGAAACTTTTCCCCGTCACACGGATTGGTGGAAGGCGTGCCTATCGGGAGGCCAAGTGCATGTCAGTTAAAATTAGATTACGGCGTATGGGCCGGAATAAACAACCCTTTTACCGGGTCGTTGCGACCGATTCGCGATGTTCGAATTCCGTCCGGTTTCTGGAAAACCTCGGGTGGTATGACCCTACCCGCAGCGGAACCAACTTTACGTTGAAGATGGATCGCGTTGAGTATTGGACGGGTAACGGGGCTATTTTGTCGGATACCGTCAAGAGCCTGGTGCGCAAAGCGCGTAAAGGCGAACCCATGGCGGCGGCCGGGGTGGCGTCTGAACCTGCCGCGCCGACGGACGTGGAGCCGGTGCCGGCTACCGGACCGGTGGTTGATCCCGAAACCGGGGACACCCCGCCCGAGGGCGTGGCCAGCGGTGAGCCGGGCGAAGAAACCACGGCACCATGAAGTCCTGGTTGTTGCAGAGCGTCCGGATGATGGTCGATCATCCGGAGGATGTGCGTTGTGCCCGGTTGCGCGGCGATAAAACCATCATCTACGAGCTTCGCGGGCACAACCGTGATACGGGCAAGATGATTGGTAAAGACGGCAAAACCATCAGTGCGTTACGCACGTTGGTCGGGGCCATGGCGGCGCGGCAAGGGCGTAAGGCCGTGGTGGAAGTCGTCGACTAGGACCGGGACCATGGGCGCACCGCTCAGGGTGGATGTGATTACGATTTTCCCGCGCATGCTGGACGGTGTGTGGGGTGAGAGTATCCTGAAGCGGGCCATAGCGGGGGGCTTTCTCGACGTGCGGATGGTGGATCTGCGTGCCTTTACGCATGACGTACACCGGACCACGGACGACCGGCCCTATGGTGGCGGACCGGGCATGGTGATGAAGCCCGAACCGATCTTTGAGGCGGTTGAGTCCGTGCGCACTCCGGAGGCCCGGGTGATATTGCTGAGTCCGCAAGGACGACGTTTCGACCAGGCGCTGGCCAGGGAATTGGCGGAGGCGCCACATTTGATTTTGCTATGTGGACACTATGAAGGAGTGGATGAACGGGTTCGGCAAGGGCTGGCCACGGACGAAATATCGATTGGCGATTATGTGCTGACCAACGGGGTGTTACCGGCGGCGGTGGTGGTAGACGCGGTGGCGCGCTTGATACCCGGGGTATTAGGCCATGCCGAATCGCACGCGGACGAATCGTTTAGCAACGGCGGGTTGGAATATCCGCAATACACCCGACCGGCGGAGTACCGGGGCATGGCCGTGCCGGAAATCCTGCGCTCGGGTGATCATGCGGCGGTGCGCCAATGGCGAATGGGACAGGCACAGGACCGAACTAAAAAACAACGACCGGATTTGTTGACGAACGACGGGAATTGAGCGCATACTGCGCACTTAACTTTAAGGAAAGAACGAAACGCCCGCTCGGCGGGAACGAGAAAGACGCGAGGATAGAGACGATGAATAAAGCCATTCTTGACACGATTGACCGCGAACAAACCAAAACGGAAGGAATCCCCGAATTCGGGATCGGTGATACCGTTAGTGTGCACGTACGCATCCGTGAAGGAGAAAAGGAACGTATCCAGCTATATACCGGCGTGGTGATTGCCCGCGATGGACATGGTGCCACGGAAACCATCACGGTACGGCGAGTCTCCTACGGTGAAGGGGTTGAACGCGTATTTCCGCTGCATGCGCCCACCATTGCCCAGATTGACGTCAAACGTCGTGGCAAAACCCGGCGCGCCAAGCTTTACTACTTGCGCAAACTCAGCGGCAAGAAAGCCCGCATTAAGGAAAAACGCGTTTAAGAACGCGCCGCCCCATGCTCCAGCACGAACAAGCGTCGTGGGAGGAGGGGTTCAGCCGGGTAGCCGGTGTCGATGAAGCCGGACGCGGTCCGCTGGCCGGACCGGTGGTGGCGGCCACAGTTGAGTTTGAGGTCGATTTTCTGGTGCGGGAACAGCACGGGGCGCTGGCCAAACTCAATGACTCCAAGAAAGTCACGGCCAAGCGCCGCGATTTCTTTTTTGATTGGCTGACCCATTCGCCGCATGTCCGCTATGCCGTGGCCATCGTCGAACCGGCCGAGATTGATCAGATCAACATTCTACAGGCCACTCACGTAGCCATGGCCCGTGCATTGCATGCGCTTGACCCGTTGCCGGACCTCGCCTTGGTTGACGGTCGACCGGTGCCCGGACTGCCCTGCCCTTCCCAATCCATCATTCGCGGCGACAGTGCCAGCCTTTCGATTGCCGCCGCCAGCATCATCGCGAAGGTAACCCGTGACCGGATCATGTGCGTACTGGACAAAGCCTATCCGCTATACGGTTTTGCCCGGCACAAAGGCTACGGTACCAAGGCCCATTTGGAGGCACTGCGTCGCCTTGGTCCCTCGCCCGGCCACCGCCGCTCATTCGCCCCGGTGGCGGACCTGTCGAATGGTTAAGCCTCTTCTTATATCTCATCACCCGGCATCGGTTCCCTTGTAGGGACTCGATTCAGTATTTTTCCGAAGTCCCCCTTCTTTGCCCGTTTAGCCCGCTCACGAAGATAATTCTCCGTCTTCAGCGCCGAGATTTTCTCCGACACCGCCGTGGTAATAAACATATTTATCGAGACTCCATCCGAGGAAGCAATACTTCTTCGAAAACAGGCTTGCCAGTGCGGGCGACAAAACGCACCATTGTGACCATGAATGGAGCATTGCTTGATCGTTATCCCCTCAATGGCTGGCAACCGGCACAGCGGTTTTGCGCCACGACCTGGCCGCATGCCGGGCCGACGGATGGGTTTTATTTCCAAGCGGCCGAAATGCCGGGTACGTGGGTGGTGCCGGGCGCGGAGGCGGACTGGAATTTTAATCTGCAACTCGATGCGGTAAATCCCGCGCCGCGCATCTGGACCATTACCAATGGCGTTGCGATCACACCGGCCGCGCAGTCCGACCTGCTGGCCTATCAGCTACTGGTACGGCCGCAAGCATGGGCCGGCTTCGCCGCCCTGCCTTGTATCCCCAGTCTGTTTGCCGCCCAGGCCGAGGTGAAACGCGTGGGCGAAGATCGCCAGGAAGTAAGCGCGGGCGGTTGGCACGTGGTGCTGCTGCGCACCGCCACAGCGAACGGCATCCGGTTTGCGTGGGCGGTTTCCCGGGAAGACCTCGCCACTGCCCAAGCGGAGGCTGAGGCCGCCTTGGACATCGATGTGGCTGCACGGGCAGAAACAGAGTGGCATCGGCGCAGCACGGTGCTGGACAAACAGCGCGTTCAGTCGGACGAGGATCGACGGCATCAGGCTGCCGCCCTGGAAGCCTTGATTGCCGGACTGCGCGCACCGCAAGGCGTATTTGCGAATATCTGGTCCGCCTCCGCCACTGAACCGGGGTGTTTTAACTTGAACGAAGTACTACCCCTGGTGGCCGCTTGGTTTGCGATTGATCGCCAAATTGCGGCCCAACTGGTGGGCGCGGCCTTGGACGCCCAAGTCGAGGATAGTTTTCTACCGGCTTGGATCAAGCCGGACGGTACCGCCTCGGCACAAATGATGTGGCCCGCCCTCGCCTCGAGTTGGCGCAGATGGATTCGTACAGCAGCAGCCAGCCAACTGCTGGACCGAACGGTGGCCGCCACGGCGCGCGGCCTGGTGGCGATGCTCGATCGCTTTGAGGAGAAAGGATCCTTTAGCTGGGTCCGGGCGGACGAAGCGTTTGTGCCCGACCTGTTCGATGACGACTTGCTCACAGTGGACCTGACGGCCTTGCTGCTGATGGAGTGCGAAGCTTGCCTGCAAGCGGCGGAAGAGGGGTGGCCTATTGATCCGCTGGACTTTCAGGCCATCCGGTCGGCCCGCACCACCTTGACGGAGCAACTGGAGTACACCTTGTGGAACTCCAAAACAAGCCGCTTTACGGACCGCTACCGCGAGGGGGCTTTTATTCGGCGTCAAACGCTGGGACGGTTTCTCGCCTTGGGTACGGCGTCACTCTCGCCCGCCGTGTACGACACCGCGTGGGAAGTGCTTCGCGCCGAGCAAACTAAGCAGACGGCGGGATTGCCGACGTTATGGGAGTACTGGGAGTCCGATCCGCTGGAACCGCCGGTATCCCTGTTGCACTTGGCGTATGTCCAACATGCGGTGCAGGCCTACCGCGCCCCTGCGGAATACCTTCCGGTGATGGATCGTTGGTACGCAAGCCTGACCGCGGGAGAAACCACGCCCCTCACCGATCCCGTCGCCGCCGCGTTTGCCCTGACGCTGAAGCAACCGGTCACCCGTGCGAATACCAAACGCAAATATGCCAAATGGATCCTTTGGATGGACCGGCATCGTGCGCTGGTGTGGACGTTGATCGCGGTCCCGGTCTTGACGGTTCTGTTGGGCGTTAGCCTATACCTCCTCTTCAGGTCCGATCCCACGGGTGCCGATATGGAGGCGATGCATGGTATTGCCGAACGCCACTATCAAGATGGCCACTACGAAAAGGCCGTTGCCATCTACCAGGAGCTGCACCGGTTTGCGCCGCGGAATCTGGCCATCAATCACCAACTCGGCAACGCGCTCCACCGCGCAGAACGTTATGCGGAGGCCGAGGAACATTACCGCTTGGCCGTGGAAGCAGCGGGGGAATGGCCGATGCCCCGCACCTTGCGCAATCTGGCCATCACGCTGTACAAGCAGGAGCGCTACGAGGAGGCCGTCCTTACGTTCCAACAGCTACTGGACCTGTATGCTGAGGATTATTACCCTGAAATGATAGAGCAAGCCCGCACGGCCTTGCAGATTATCCAGGAATACCATTGAGCGCCCCAAAAAAAAGGAAGGACGGGGACGCCAAGGAGGTCGGGGTGAGGAACCCCATGGAAAGCGTTAACCCGTCCTTCCAAATGAATAGACAAATTTTAAGCCGTAACGTTCACTTAATCGGCCATCAACTATGCAACCTATACACGTCCTAACACACGCGTTTCAACCCTTTGCCAATAAATCAGCTAAAACCCTATGGCGTCATAGGTGCCTAAAGGAAGGGATATTTTTACTGCTGGGCGTGACGACGGGTTGTTACCGGCCTGCAACGGTAACGTTCGACATCGAAGTCCCGCAGATGGTTTCGCGTGAGTGCAGCGAGCTGGCGCTGGCGGCGTTCGACACACTGGAAGGGCCAGCCTTGCACGAGATAACCGTCGATCTGGCCGAACGGAAGATCACGGTAACCTATGATCCCTCCCGGCTGGCAAATAAGAATATCGAGCACGCCCTGGCGCGGGCAGGGTTCGACGCCAACATGATCACCGCCGACCCGGAAGCACGCGCTGCGTTGCCGCCCGCTTGCCGTTGACACGCCCACCGCCATGCAGGCTCTGCTGGACCAATTTCTTGACTATATTGCGTTAGAGCGCGGGTTGAGCCCGCATACCCACGAAGCCTATCGCCGGGACTTAACGCACTTTATCCAATGGCTGCAAGCACGCCGCATACAATCCTTGAGCACCCTGACGCGGAAGCATATCACCCAGTACTTGTTGAGCGAAAAAGACCGCCAGTTGGCTACCGCCACGCTGGCTCGCCGCTTGGTGGCGATTAAGGTGTTTCTGCGCTTCCTGGAACAGGAGGGGCTACTCGATCAGAACGTAGCCGACGCCATGGACACGCCCCGCCTCTGGAAGATGTTGCCGCACAGTCTATCGCCGGAAGAGGTCGACCGCCTGCTGGATGCGCCCGACGCGACAACCCATCGTGGCGCACGCGATCAGGCCTGTCTAGAGTTGCTCTATGGCACCGGCCTACGCATTTCCGAGTTGGCCCATTTGACGCTGGATAACGTGCATATGGCGGCGCGGTACATTCGATGCGTGGGCAAAGGCGATAAAGAACGCGTGGTCCCGTTCGGGCATACCGCCCAAAACCGTTTGCAGGACTATCTGGACTTCCATCGCCCGGCCCTACTCAAGGAACGTTTTTGCGAACAGGTTTTCGTGACCCGTCGGGGCACCGGCTTCACCCGGCAAGGCTTATGGAAACTGATCAAGGCCTATGCATTGCAAGCCGGCATTGCGAAAAAGGTTACCCCGCACACCCTGCGCCACTCGTTTGCCAGTCATCTGCTGGCGCGCGGCGCGCAGTTGCGCGTCATCCAGGAAATGCTCGGGCACGCGGATATCGCCACCACCCAGATATACACCCATGTGGATCCCAATCGACTGAAATCCATTCACCATCAATACCACCCACGCGCATGAAAAAAAACCATCTACCCACCGCCAACCCACGCACGATCGAAGATCATATTGGTTATCATTTTCAGGACCGTGCACTCTATGCACTGGCCTTGACCCATCCGTCCTACCGCCACGAGACAGCCGGGGATGCGGGTGACAACCAACGGCTTGAGTTTTTGGGTGATGCCGCGCTGGGCTTGGCGGTCGCGGCCGCGCTCTACGAAGGTCAACCGGAAGCCCCGGAAGGGACGCTGACTGCGCTTCGCAGTCGATTGACCAACCGCCACACGCTAGCCGCCATCGGGCGCGAGCTGGGCATCGGCAGCGTGTTGCGGCTGGGACACGGCGAAACGCAATCCGGCGGTGCCACCCGCGCCTCCAACTTGGCGGATGCCGTGGAAGCGCTGCTGGGCGCGGTCTATTTGGACGGGGGCATGACGGCTGTCGACGCCGTGTTCCGGCGGGTCTGGCAGCAACGTCTCGGCGAAACGGTCCAAGCGGAAGAGGACAACCCCAAAGGCACCTTGCAGATTTATGTCCAGAAACGATGGAAGGAAAGCCCCACCTATCGCGTCCTGACCGAAACGGGCCCGGCCCATGCCCCCCACTATACCTGCGAAGTGGTGGTCCATGACCTTGTCCGCGCCCAAGGCGAAGGGCCCTCCAAGCGCGCCGCCGAGGCCGACGCCGCGCGGCACGCTTTGGCCGCGCTGGACGTCGCCCCGTCAACCGTTACGAGCAGCCCATCGAATTCCCGCAATTGAAGCAGCGATAGCACGCCCCGTTGCGGACCGTGATCGAACCGCACAAGTCACATACCGGCGCGTCTTCCATAAAGTGGGCGAACTGATCGTCCAACTTCTTCAGCGCTTCCTGTTGTTGCGCAGTACGGGCTTGCTGGGCCGTGGCGCGCACCTTGTCGGTGACCGTCGCCTCCTGCAAGTCCTTGGCGTCATCGGCGGTGTTGGGTTGGAACCCTTTGACAAAGGTCAGCCCCAGCCAACGGAAAATGTAGTCCATCAGCGATTTGGCCATCGGGATGTCGGGATTCTTGGTGAACCCGCTCGGTTCGAAGCGCGTATGCATGAACTTGTTCGCCAATGTTTTCACATCCACCCCATACTGCAGGCAGATGGAAATCGCGGTCCCAAAGGCGTCCATGATGCCGCCGATGGTGCTCCCTTCCTTGGCCATGGTGATGAACAATTCGCCGGGGCTGCCGTCCTCGTACAACCCGACGGTCAAGTACCCTTCGTGCCCGGCAATATCAAATTTATGGGTAATGGACCGACGCGTGTTCGGCAGGCGCCGCCGCAGTGGCTGGGCCTTGCTGCCATTGGTGCCCGGCTTCTTTTCCGCTTTTTCTTTATCGGCTTTCGCTTGGCCGGTGCTCACCGGTTGACTGCGTTTGCACCCGTCGCGGTAAATCGCCAGAGCCTTCAATCCGCGCTTCCAGCCCTCAACGTACGTCTCCATGATTTCCTCAACCGTGGCCTGTTCCGGCATGTTCACGGTCTTGCTAATGGCCCCGGAAAGAAACGGTTGCACGGCCGCCATCATTTTCACATGGGCCAGGTAGGCGATATACCGTTTGCCGTTGCGCGGTTTGAAGGCACAATCGAAAATCGGCAGATGTTCCGGACGCAAGGCCGGGGCCCCCTCGATGGTGTCGTGTTCATCGATGTACTCGATAATGGCATCGATTTGCTCCTCATTGTAGTCCAGCCGGTCCAACGCCTGGCGCACGGTCTTGTTGACGATCTTCAGCATGCCGCCACCCGCCAGCAGTTTATATTTTACCAGCGCAATGTCCGGCTCGACCCCGGTAGTGTCGCAGTCCATCATAAAACCGATCGTACCCGTCGGGGCCAATACCGTTACCTGGGCATTGCGATAGCCGAAGCGTTCGCCCAGTGAGAGCGCCTCGTCACCGGCCTCGCGTGCGGCATCCAGTAGGTAGGTCGGGCACACATTGCGGATTTGGCCGATGGCGTCCCGGTGCATGTGCATGACTTCCAGCATGGCCTCACGGTTTTCGTCATAGCCTTCAAACGTCCCGCGTTGGGAGGCGATCCGGGCGGATTGGCTGTACGCCTCCAAGTGCATAATCGCCGTCAACGCTCCGGCAATGCCGCGGCCTTCCGGACTATCATAGGGCAGACCCAACGACATCAGCAACGAACCCAGATTAGCGTAGCCCAAACCGAGCGTACGATAAATATGGCTGCGCTCGGCAATCGAAGGCGTAGGATAACTGGCGTTGTCCACCTCGATTTCCTGGGCCGTGATAAAGATATCCACCGCCGCCTTGAACCGCTCCACGTCAAACCGGCCCTCGGCATCCACAAATTTCATCAGGTTAAGCGAGGCCAGGTTACAGGCCGTATTGTCCAGGAACATATACTCGCTGCACGGGTTGGAAGAGTTGATGGGGGCCGACGCCTTACAGGTGTGCCAGCGCTGGATGGTGTCCTCGTATTGCACGCCCGGATCACCGCACAGCCATGTCCCTTCCGCCATCCACTTCAGCAATTGCCGCGCCTTGTAGGTGGGACCGGGTTTGTTCGCATCGGTCACATAATGGGTGGTCCAGTCCTCGTCATTGATCGCCGCCTGCATAAAGGCGTCGGTCACGCGGACGCTGAGGTTTTCGTTCTGGAAACAGATGGATCCGTAGGCCTCACCGTTGAAGTCACCGGCATAGCCCGCCTCAATCAGGGCCCACGCCTTTTTCTCTTCATTGGCTTTGGCCTGCACAAATTCCTTGATGTCCGGGTGCCAGTCTTTCAGCGTATTCATCTTGGCGGCGCGCCGGGTTTTGCCGCCCGACTTCACCACGCTGGCAATCGAATCGTAGACCTTCAAGAACGACAACGGCCCGCTGGGCGTCCCGCCCCCGCTTAGTTTTTCACGTGAGCTGCGAATGGTTGACAGGTCCGTACCGGTTCCGCTGCCGTACTTGAAGAGCATCGCCTCGCTATGGGCCAGCTCCATGATGCCTTCCATGGTGTCTTCCACCGCCTGGATAAAACATGCCGAGCATTGCGGGTACTCATACTGGGTCGGGGCCCGTTCCACCCGCTTGCTTTTGGGATTGTAAAAATAGTTACCGGCCCCGCTGTCCTTGCCCACTCCATAGACGTCGTAGAGCCCGCAATTGAACCACACCGGCGAATTGAACGCGCCATACTGGTGCAAGCAGAGCGTCGCCAACTCGGCATAAAAAATCTCCGCGTCTTCCGCCGACGCAAAATACCCGTCGCGCAACCCCCAATCGGCCATCGTCCGCGCCACGCGATGAATCAATTGGCGGACCGAATATTCACGCTCATCCGTACCGATCTCGCCGTAAAAATATTTTGATGCGACCACATTGGTCGCCAACATGGACCACGACTTGGGAACTTCGACGTTGTCCTGTTCAAAAATGACCTGCCCCTTATCATCGGTGATCCCGGCTGTCCGGCGCTCCCATTCCACCGTCGTAAACGGATCAACCCCGGCTTGGCTGAACACACGCGGGACTTTCAGCCCCTTGGCCGCGCGCTGTTTGCGCGTACCGGTCGCTTTCCGGGAAGAGCGGGGGGAACGGGAAACCTCTGTTTCTTTAATTTCGACCGCAGCATTTGATTCCAACATAAGACGTTCTCCTTTGGCTAATGTATTGATTACGAGGGGGGTGTGAAGTTATTAACAACAACAACATATAGTTATTCACAAGCTGATTTCGACTGTAGAACAACTACATATAGTGGTGCAAGCTTTTTTTGAAAAAATTTTATTTTTCCCATTCGCTTGCAAGCTAACAGGTTAGGGACAGACTGTTCGAGCAGGGCTGATTTCTTTTGTGACGGCCAGTTTCTTCCGGGGTTACGTCCTCCCCACATCCCACCTATGCACTTGCCGAGACCCGCGATCTGCTTTACTTTCGCAGGCTCTTGCAAAACCTCCCATTCATAAGGGCAGGACGGAGCCTGCCCCTCCGGTAACCTACGAAATAGACTTGTTTATTTGCCGGAGGGTCGACCTCGGAGGTTTTGCAAGAGCCTCTTTCGATTAAACACTGTAGTCATGGCCAAAACCCTCACAGATCACGGAACTCAACGTAAAGCCACTTCTCACGTGGAGCCGGACCCGTTACCCGACCTTGCGCCGGGGCAGGTCATGGATGATTTCAAGCTGCTGCGCCGCATCGGACAAGGGGCGATGGGCACGGTCTATCTGGCCCAACAGCAATCCCTCGACCGACAGGTGGCGCTGAAGGTACTGGCGTCCGGCATGACCTCTTCGGCGGAACAAGTTCGCCGGTTCCGGCGGGAAATCCAGAATCTGGCGCGCCTGCAACATCCCAACATTGTGACAGCCTTTTATGCCGGGGTACACGCCGACCTGCACTATGTTGCCATGACGTATGCGGAGGGCGAGGACCTGCACCACCGCTTGCAACGCCGGGGGCCCTTGCCCGAGGTGGAAGCCTTGTCGGTGCTGTACAAGGTGGGCGACGCCCTACGGTACGCCTGGGAGGAGCACGGGTGCATTCACCGCGATATCAAGCCGGCCAATATTATGATCGACGTCACCGGCGACATAAAACTAACCGACCTGGGCATCTCCCGCCTCGTCTACGAGGAAGACGTGGAAACCCAGGCCGCACATATCTTTGGCACGCCGCACTATATGAGCCCGGAACAGGTGCGCGGGGAACTGGACATCGATTTCAGGGCGGATATGTACGCACTGGGAATGACGTTTTATCACATGTGCTGCGGCTATCCGGCTTTCGATTCCGACGATGTCGACTACATCCTGGAGTGCCAGCGTACCGTCCCGCTGCCACCCATTGAAGAAGACGCGCCGCATCTGTCACTTGCCAGCCGGCAGATTATGCAACGCCTAACCGCCAAACATCCCGGGGATCGCTATGACTCCTGGGACACCCTGCTATTGGCTGTTCAGGCGGCTTTGGATGCACAGCCACCGGTGCTCTTAAAAATGGATCGCGGTGAGGGTCTGCCTGCCCCTCCCCCTGGCGATCGGCGGCCGCGCTTAACGCGCAGACTCCGTTGGGTATTGATAATGCTGGCCGCAATAATCATCAGCGGTGAGATTGCCCGGCGGCCGGGTGAAGGCCGGCTGGTCGCTTGGAACCGCTACGCAACGCAAGCAGGCACCCAACTGGCCACCGGCACAACCCGTTTGCGAACGTGGTTCAGCACGCGCCTCGACGCATGGCACGCTAGTCGGTACGCACGGGAGGAAAAGCAACGGGTGGCCGAGGTACTGGCACATCTGGATACCCGCGCCCGCGAATACCTGCAAGCTGGCCAGCCGGAACGGGCGGCCGCGGTGTACACCGATTATGATGGCCCCTGGGCCGAAGCTTCGTTTGTCGCCCGGCGGGAACGGGCCGAGGCGTTCTTCAGCCGTACACGCCCTTCCCGCGTCGACGAAACCAACGCCGAAAACGACGCATTCCCTTCCAACCATCTGCCGACTGGCCCGGATACGCCGCCGGAAGCAAATGTTGAGTAGCGCCATTCGTTCAATCACCAGCGGACCACCGCAGCTCTTGCCACACAATCCCCTGCCCCATTTCTGTCCGGGCTGTTTCGGGCCGGTTGCGCTGTAAGAAATTGATGGAGTATGTGCTATGGGGGAGCGTGTGTGGAGGCTGTTATTGAGTATGAAGGGACTTTGTCATGTCGAGCTTGCCTTATCTTCACGGGCGGGCGTAGACTGCGGGGCCGTTAATGGACGGGGTTCGTTACCATGTTTAATGCTGTAGATAACAAAGTTGATTTTCCGGCCCAGGAACAGGCCATCCTGAAGTTCTGGGCCGATCAGGATGTGTTCCGCCGGTCGGTGGAACAACGCCGGGCCGACCCGGAGTTCGTCTTTTACGACGGGCCTCCGTTTGCCACCGGTATGCCACACTACGGGCACCTGCTGGCGGGCACCATCAAGGACATCATTCCCCGCTACCAAACGATGCGCGGCCACCTGGTGGAACGCCGCTTCGGTTGGGACTGCCACGGGTTGCCGGTGGAATACGAAATGGAGCAGGAACTCCAGATCAGCGGCAAGCGCGAGATCGAAGAACTGGGCGTGGACGTGTTCAACGAGAAGTGCCGCAGTATTGTCCTGCGCTATACGGCCGAGTGGCGCGACATCGTTACCCGCATGGGCCGCTGGGTGGATTTCGATAACGATTACAAAACGATGGACCTGCCGTATATGGAATCCATCTGGTGGGTGTTCAAGTCGCTCTGGGACCAGGACCTGATCTACGAGGGCCAGAAAATCCTGCCCTACTGCCCGCGCTGCGCCACGCCCCTGTCGAATTTTGAAACCAATCAAGGCTATCAGGAGGTCAAGGACCCGGCGATTACCGTGCGCTTTCGCTCCAAATCCGATCCGGCCGTCTCGCTATTGGCATGGACGACCACGCCGTGGACGTTGCCCTCCAACCTGGCCCTCGCCGTGGGACCCGACATCGATTACGTGAAGGTACGCGACGGCGACGATATCTTTATCCTGGCGCGCGAGCGCCTGTCCGCCTATTACCGGCAACCCGACGACTACGAACTGTTGGAGGAAATGCCCGGCACCGCCTTGGCGGGGCTGGAATACGAGCCGCTTTTCCCTTACTTCACGTCCACCGCGCCCGGCCAGGCTTTTCGCGTGCACACGGCGGAGTTTGTCTCCACCGAGGACGGCACCGGCATCGTGCACATCGCGCCCGGTTTCGGGGAAGACGATAATCAACTGGGCCAGCGCGCCGGATTACCGGCCCTCTGTCCAGTGGACGATGAAGGCCGGTTCACCGCCGAAGTCACCGACTTTGCCGGTCGCGAAGTGAAAGCAGCCGATCCCGGCATCATCAAGCACTTAAAGCGCGCCGGGCAACTGGTGCATCAAGGCGTCATCCAGCACAGTTACCCGCATTGCTGGCGCTGTGATGCCCCCCTCATCTACCGGGCCGTATCGACTTGGTTCGTGCGAGTCGAACAGTTACGGGACGCCTTGACCCGTCACAATGCCGGCATCCATTGGGTGCCTGCGCATCTGCGCGATGGTCGGTTCGGCAAGTGGCTGGCCAATGCGCGCGACTGGGCCATCTCGCGTAACCGCTTTTGGGGCGCGCCCCTCCCCGTCTGGCAGAGCGAGGACGGCAAGGAAACCGTCTGTGTCGGGTCCGTGGAGGAACTCGAAACCTTGTCCGGCCAACGCGTGACCGACCTCCACAAACACTTTGTTGACGCCATCGAAATCCCCTCGCCCAGCGGTGGGGCACCGCTAAGGCGCGTTCCACAAGTCCTCGATTGCTGGTTCGAAAGCGGGGCCATGCCCTACGCGCAGGTGCATTATCCGTTCGAAAACAAGGAATGGTTCGATGCCCATTTCCCGGCCGACTTCATTGCCGAAGGGCTCGATCAAACCCGCGGCTGGTTTTACACACTGATGATCCTGGCGGCGGCCTTGAAGGATTGTGCCGCGTTCAAGAATGTGGTGGTCAACGGCTTGGTGCTGGCGGCGGACGGCCGCAAGATGAGCAAGCGCCTCAAAAACTATCCCGACCCGGTGAAGGTGGTGGACCAATACGGGGCGGACGCCTTGCGGTTGTACCTGATTTCCTCGCCGGTCGTGCGCGCGGAAGATCTTTGCTTCACGGAGGACGGCGTCAAACACGCCCTGCGGCATCTACTGATCCCGTGGTGGAACGCCTATCACTTTTTCGTTACCTACGCGCACATTGACGGCTGGACCCCGCCTCCGCCCGCTGCCGAACCTGCGCGTCCGCAACATCTGCTGGACCGCTGGATCGGCAGTGCCCTGGAACGGCTGACCCACGAGGTGGTCGCAGCCATGGACGTCTACGACCTGCAACTGGCTGTCCGCCCGTTCGTACGGTTCATCGAAGACCTCACCAACTGGTATATTCGCCGCAGTCGACGCCGTTTTTGGAAAAGCACCGACGACGCCGACAAAGCCGAGGCCTATGCAACCCTATATGAAGTGCTGATGCGGCTATGCCGGATCGCCGCGCCGTTTGTGCCGTTTATCAGCGAAGCGATCTACCGCAATCTGCGTACCGTGGATATGCCGGAGTCCGTGCACCTGTGTGATTTTCCGCTGACCGATGATACCCGGCGCGACTACGAGCTGGAAAAACAAATGGAGACCGTCATGACCGTGGTCCGGCTCGGGCGGCAACTACGGTCCAGCTACAATTGCAAAGTCCGGCAACCGCTGGCGGTAATCCATGTCGTCTGCCGCAACGATAGCCACTTGGAAACCGTCACCGCCTACCAGGACATCATTCGCGAGGAATTGAACGTGCGTGAAGTTCGTTTCAGCCGGGACGAGCATGAGATGGCGCACTTCAATGCCAAGCCCAACTTCAGCCGACTGGGACCGCGGCTGGGCAAGCAGATGAAAGCGGCGGTAGGGCTGATCAAGGCATTGCCGGAAGACGCCTGCTTGACGCACCTTGAAGGGGGCACCATTGATGTTACCTTGCCGGACGGCAACCTGCTGGCACTGGGGCCGGACGACCTCGTAGTCGAGCGGGTGCCTAAAGACGGATTGGCAGTCGCGGCCGAAGGTGCTATCGTAGTGGGGTTGGACTTGGAGTTGGACGACGACCTCGTACGCGAGGGTTTGGCGCGCGAGTTGGTGAATAAGATCCAGCAAATGCGTAAGCAGGCTGATTTCGAGGTATCGCAGCGCATTCATGTGCGGGTGGCTGGCGATGCCGAAATCGGAGCGGCGCTGGACGCCTACACGTCGTACATTTCAAATGAGGTTTTGGCCGTGTCGTTGGCCAGTGCGGATGCACTGACTGAGGGCACGGAATGGGATGTAAATGAGCATCCGGTTGTGATTGAAATTGAACCCGCATCATAAAGGAGCAACTAATGACCGCGAAAAAAGCCAAACAGAGCAAAGCAAAATCCACAAATACCAAAGTTATCGAGGCGCTCACGGACGCCTACTGGAAAGAAATTGAGACGGTACAGAATTATATTGCCGTGTCGACCAACCTGGACGGCGTGGACGCCGACCCCATCAAGAAGGCATTGGCCGCTGACATCGGCGAAGAACTGGGCCATGCGCAGCAGCTCGCCAACCGGATCCGCGTGCTCGGGGGTGAAGTGCCGGGCAGCTTCAAGTTCAAGCCCTGCCAAAAGACCTTGCAACCGCCGAAAGATTCGACCGATGTGGTCTCGGCGATCAAGGGCGTGATCGACGCCGAGGAAGACGGGATTGCCGGATACAAAAAGATCATCCGTCTGACTGACGGCGAGGACTATGTCACTCAGGACATGTGCATCGCGTTGTTGGCGGATGAGGAAGGCCATCGCCGCGAATTCGTCGGTTTCTTGAAGCAATATCAGTGCTGATTTGTAATCTTAACGTTTGAACTTGAGAGTTTCCCGCAAAACCTCCTAGGGCGACACGGAGGTCGCCCCTCCGGCAAATAGACATGCGCATGCAGCGAGTTCCCGGAGGGGCAGGCTCCCGCCTTCGCCAAGGCGCTACGGCGGGACAGGCCGTCCTGCCCTCATGAACGGGAGGTTTTGCAAGAGCCTGTTGAGAAATCCGTTTGTCGACACCTTGGCGTACGTCGCGACTTACCTCGCCGGTAGCTGCGATGGGTCGGTCGAGACAGGTTGCGCATGTTGCGGAAATTTGTAATGAACTGGGAAACGTTTATTGAGATTAAGCGGTTGTTAGCCGACCACCCCCTGTTTCTGCTGGGATTATTGCTATTGCTCGGCTATGGCGTTGGCAAACTGGCGATGCGCGTGCGGCTACCGGAAATTACCGGTTTCATCCTGGCGGGCTTACTGGTCAGCCCCTATACCACCGGCATTGTCAGCTATGAAATTAACGATCTACTGCACGTGCTGACAGAGGTGGCCATCGGGTTCCTGGCCCTGACCATTGGGGCGGAATTTTCGTGGAAGAAACTAAAGCGCATCGGGCCGGACGTGGCCGTGATCACCGCGATCACCATCGTCGGCACATTCCTGATCGTCATGTTCGGATGTTGGGGGTTGAACCGCCTGGTACCGGCCGTCAATATCGGCCATCCTTACGCCATCCTCCTGGCCATCATCGCCTGCGCCACTGCGCCAGCCATCATTGTGGCCGAGATTCATCACATGCGTGCTCACGGTCGCTTCGTCGACTATTTGTTCGGTGTCGTAGCCATGACCGACGCCATCACCGTGGCGATCTTCGGGCTGGCTTTTACGGTGGTGGTGAACATGTTGGGCGACGTGGGGTCCTACTCCTTGATTGGCCAGTCGGTGCGTGAGATCATCATGTCGGTGGCGGTCGGGGGAATCAGTGCGTTCCCGCTAATCTTCATCCTTCAGCGCATACCGCACCGTAATGAGTTACTCATCATTACCATCGGCTATGTCTTTGTCATGACCGGTTTTGCCTTGGCCCTGCATCTTTCCCCGTTGCTGACGAATATGGCGCTGGGGGCCACGTTGGTGCAATTTCCCGCCGACCGCCACCGCGCGTTCCGCGCCTTGGAATCCTTCACCCCGCCGATCTACGCGCTCTTTTTCGTCATCGCCGGCCTGGAAATCGACCCGCGCGTGTTCACCAATCCGGCTACCCTGACCGCTGGTGGCGGGTACATATTGCTGCGCGGGCTGGCCCGGTACGGGACCACGTGGTGGGGGGCGCGTATACGCGGATTATCGATACCGATCCGTCGTAACCTGGGATGGTGCACGTTTTCCCAAGGCGGTATTGCGCTCGGTTTCGTCCTGTTGATCCAGACCGCGCCGGGCCTGGAAACACTGCGGGCCACGCCCGGCTATGTGAATTTGACGGTGATGGTGAACATTGTATTGATGTCGATTTTTGTGAACGAGTTGATATCGCCGATCCTGCTGCGGCGCGGCGTCACCCGAGGCAACGAGATGGAGTCATGAACTTTACCGACAAACTAGCTCAAGAATTGTTTCGCACGGATTTCACGGCCCGCACCAAGTCAGAGGCCCTCGAACAGATCGTGGCCCTGGCCACCAAGCATCCGGCGTTGGCCCCCATTGGTCACGAAAAATTAGTCACCGCCCTGCGCGAACGGGAAGAGGCGGTATCCACCGGGTTAGGCGGCGGATTCGCCATCCCCCATTGCCGTTTGCCGGAACTGGATGATTTCGTCGTGTTTGTGCTGGTATCGCCAAAGGGTATCGACTTTGACGCCTTGGATAACCGGCGCGTGCATATTTTCGTGGTGGTATTTGCCCCGGACGGGGAGACCAACACCCATTTGCAGTTGTTGGCTACCGTGTCGCGCATCCTCGCCAAGCACGGCATCAAGAAAGAACTGCTGGAAACGCGCGCCGCCGACGTGTTGCATGAAGTATGGGCCCGGGCGATTGCGGACGAGGACGCGCCAGTGGTGGCTGCCGCCGGACCCAAGAAATTGTGCTATATCATTCTTTTCTATGAACCTGACCTCGATGCCGTATTGGAGTACCTGATTGATCAAGGGATAAACGGGGCGGCCGTCAGCGATGCCCGAAACATGGGGGCCTATGTGTCCACGATGCCGTTGTTTGCCAGCTTCCTCGGCTTCATGCAAACAGATCGACACGCGGCCAAGATCATCATGACCGTCATTGACGCAGGTATCGAACAGGCCCTGCTACGCGGCATTGAGCAAATCACCGGCGACCTCGACAAAAAACAAGGCGCCATGTTCCTCTCAATGGACATTGCTTTTTCCAAGGGCACCTTAACCATGATCTAGTTCTTTGACATTGAGAATAGGGAAAGACAGCACCAACGGATGAAATTGATTGAAAACGCATTTGCGGCGCTATACTTTGATGTCGTTACTTAAGGAGACGGGCCATGACGACTTTAACGCTGCAGATTGACGATGCTAAGGCGGTTGCGCTCCG
>PWVE01000067.1 GCA_003562335.1 PVC group bacterium | reverse complement strand
CACCAGTTTTTGGATGCGCTGCGCAAAAAATATGCAGACGGCCACGAAGAGACACCTTCGGAGGCTCCGCAAGAAGACACATAATCTTCTCAAAGCGTGGTGTTTGTGTTGAACACAATGAGACGCTCGCGTGGGGGCTGATTCATGGAATATGGGAGGACTTAGTCATGTCGAGCTTGCCGAGACATCTCAGAATCGCGCCGACCACCGTCGCGTTGGGAACGGATTCAAAGGCGACGCGGTCTGGCAGGAAACGAGATTTTTCGACTCCGCTCCGCTCCGCTCAAAATGACAGCAGACGAACGTGCGGCTTATCACGGCGTCCAGAATAATGACGACGTACAGAAATCACTCCCGGCTCGTGTGGACGGCACTCAGCCTTTTATTCTTATGTTGTGGTGCTGCGGCCCATGGGGAAAAATCACTCCATGTTGAAGCGTTTGGCGCGTTAGGTGACGGACAAGCAGACGACGGCCCGGCACTGCGCAGGGTTTTTGCTAAGGCCAGTGCATTTGACGGCGCCGCTACGATCTATTTTGAAGCGGAAAAACTACTATGATCAAAAAGGCGATCCACAGCTCATTTGCACCAACAGCACGTTTCGTTTGCCTGCAGGGGTGCCTGCCTTCCGGGTAGTGAACTCCAAGGGTGTTGCGCTGGCGGGAAACCGTTTTTACTATACCGGGGAAAAGCCGCCCCTGAATGAATATATCATATTGAATAATTCGCCCCTGCGTGAATTCAAAGATAATGTTTTCAGAATATCGTTGTAGCCATTGCGATGGGGCGTGCGTGGGAGCCGGTTGCGCTGTAAGAAGTTGATGGAGTATGTGCTTCGGGGGAGCGTGTGTGGAGGCTGTGCTTGATATTCCAACGTCATCCGTGTAGGTAAGCATGACGGTCAATAGTTGCCCTACCCGACCCGGCGGACCCGGGGAACACAATTGGAGCAAGAAATGAGCAAACGCGCGTACTACTTCACCCAGTGTCTTCTGCTTTCATATCTGGTCGTCGGTGCCATGGCCGCCTATGCCCAGAATGGCACGTTCTTTGAAAAGCCGCACCGCAGCGAAGTTCAGATGGTCGTGGACGGCTTTCTGTATATTGATACAGCGGATTTTGCTGATTACGGCGGCTGGCGCATGGATACGCAGTTCGTCCACTTGATGGGCTCGCCTTATCTCCTGGCGACAGGAATTGGCACCCCGGTGGAAGACGCCACCACCACTTTCAACAATCCCAAAGCAGGCACCTATCATGTGTGGGCCCGGGCGCGAAACTGGGTACCCGACTATGCGCCAGGCCGCTTTCAAGTTAAAGTAAACCAAGTGGCCCTCGGCCATGTATTTGGTGCGGCGGACACAGGTGAGTGGACGTGGGAACGAGGGGGAACGGTTCAGCTGGATGAGGGACCGGTGGAGCTGGCGTTGCATGATTTGACCGGTTACTACGGTCGGTGTGCGGCCATTCTGTTTACCACCGACGAGGATTACGTGCCCCCGGAATGCAGGGAAGCGGTGTGTGAAGAGCGTGCTCGTCTATTGGGGCTTACCCTCGAACCTGCTTTCGCGGGTGACTTTGATGTGATCGTTGTGGGCGGCGGCCCTGCCGGGACACCGGCGGCCATCGCCGCCGCGCGCATGGGTGCCAAAACCGCATTGATTCAGAACCGTCCGACCCTGGGCGGCAATGCGAGTATAGAACTTGGCGTGGGCATGTCAGGGGCCGCGCGGTATAACCGTGGCTGGCGTGAAACCGGTATTGCCGAGGAAGCGGGGCGCATCCGTATGGCCCGGGACGATCATCATTACACCTACGCCTTCCAGAAGCTCACGGAGGCCGAGGAGAATCTTTCCGTATTTTATAATCAGCATGTCTTTGACGCGATCATGGAAGACGATGCGCACATCAAAGGCGTCAAGGCGGTGAGCATGCTGACGGGCGCGGTTACCGAGTACCGCGGAAGCATGTTTATTGACAGTACCGGCGATGGCTGGTTGGGCTATTTTGCCGGCGCGCACTATCGGTACGGGCGGGAAGCGCGTTCGGAATTCGGGGAAAGTCTGGCCCCCGAAGAGGCCGATAATATCACCATGTCCGGCTGCCTTATGGGCGACGGATTGGGTAACCTGACGGCCTATCGCGCGGAGGATACCGGCCAACCCGTGCCGTTTACCCGCCCCCCCTGGGTCAGGGAAATCACCACGCTGGTAAGTCCCGGCCGGGATTTCGGCACCGTTATTGAACGGGGACTGTGGTGGATGGAGCATCCGGGCCACATCGACAACATCTGGGAAGCGGAGGAAGCCCGGGACGCATTGATCAAGGTAACCTTCAGCTATTGGGATTACATTAAGAACAGGAGCCGGGTACAGGAACGAGCCAAAACGTACGACCTGGTAACGATTCCTATCCTAGTCGCCAAACGGGAGAGTCGCCGACTGGAGGGCGACTACATCATGACGCAGATGGATTGTGAAGAAGGGACCATGTTCCCGGACCGGATAACCCATACCGGGTGGCCCATGGACATTCATCATGAAGAGGGTATTTACTCGGGAGAGGAAGGCAGCTTCGACTTTCAAACGTGGGTGCCCGTTGGATCGGTACCCTTCAGGAGCGTCTACTCCCGGAATATTAACAACCTCATGATGGCCGGTCGTTGCGGCAGTTTTACACGGGTGGCCCTTGGAACCACGCGTATTATGAGCACGCTCGCCACCATTGGCCAGGCAGCAGGTACGGCAGCGGCAATGTGTGTTGAAAAAGGAATTATGCCGCGCGATATTTACCACCACCACATGGGGGAACTCCAGCAAACCCTGATTAAATATGACCAAACCATCCCCGGCATCGGCAACGAAGATCCGGATGACTTGGCACAAAAAGCCTCCGTCACAGCCTCAAGCACGTTTTCAGGTGAAGTGATGGAACTGGGTGCGAATGGCGAACCGCCTGACATTTCACGCGCGATTCCTTTGAATATGAGCCGTTCAACCATACTGCCGACCGCCGGCTTGGATAAGCTGGATACCGTGGGCTTCTTCTTCGAATCCACCGCTCCGGTGGCGCGGCAGATTGCGGTGCGGATTGAAGGGCTGAAAGAGGCGCAGGCAAAGGAAGGCGATGTGCTGGGGACCTGGACAATCGACGTTGCCCCAGGCACAAGTCAATGGGTGCGTCTGCCTGTTGACCTCACTGTGCCCCCGGATGCGGCGTTCCTCCGATTCAGCCTGCCCACAACCGCCGATGTCGCTTGGCCGATCCTGTCCACACCCTATTTCGACGGTGGGCGCAGTTATGCGGATGACCAGGGCGTGACCTATCAGGCTGGCGAATTCCACGCCATCGCCACCACCCCGACGATCAGCCACGGGATGCTGTACGAACCGCACAACGTGATCAATGGCTGGACCCGCCTCAAGGAAAACCCCGCCAGTGCATGGGCCTCCGACCCGGGGGCAGGCTTTCCGCAGTGGCTGGAACTGGACTTCGGTGAGGCCATCGAATTGAACACGGTCCACCTGACTTTCGACACGGACCTATATGACCCGATAGACTTTACGAGGTTTCCTGAAGAATGTGTAAAAGACTACACGCTTTCCGTCTGGCAAGATGGGGCATGGGTGCCGCTGGCAGAAGAAACCGGCAACTTCCAACGACACCGCATCCATACGTTTGATCCCGTTACCGCGCGGAAAGTACGCCTGACCGTTCATGGCACGCACGGTTCGCCCTCAGCCCGCGTATTTGAAGTGCGGGCCTATAATGAATAAAGGGCACGGGGTTAATGCCGGCAACACATCGATGATCGTGGGTGAGCCGGTTGCGCTGTACGAGATTGGTGGAGTATGTGCTGCGGGAAGCGCGCGTGGAGGCTGTTGTTGAGTAAGAAGAGACTTTGTCATGTCGAGCTTGCCGAGACATCTCCGAATCGCGCCAGCCACCGTCGCGTTGGGAACGGATTAAAAGGCGACACGGCTCGGCGGCAAACGAGATTTTTCGACTACGCTTCCGCCTTCGCCGAAGACGGCTACGGCGCGACCTGCCGCTCCGCTCAAAATGACAGCAGGCGAGCGTGCGGCTTATCACGTATTTGACAAGGAGACTCAAACAATTATGAAAAGACTTATATCTTACGTTTCTGCTTCGCAGTTTCTCGTAGCGGCTGTTCTGGTTTTATTGGCCGTCGGGAAAACAGCGGTTTCCGCCAGCGTCACGCCCTATCCGAATTTGAGTTGGCCGCTGACCGAACCCTTTGCGGAATACAAAGTGGAGATCGCAAACGATCCAGACTTTACCAATATTATAGACCGCGACAGGATCGCTCACGTGGCCCGGTATCGCCTTGGAATTACCAGGATCCCGAGCTTGAGGTTGAACCGCCTGCCGGACCGTATCCGCAGCCCCGGACCATGACCCGTGCACATTACGAAAGCCGTCCACGGGCTATCCGCGAAGGCCGGGGGGGGACGCGTTTCAAGCGGAATAATGATGCTTTTCAGCGAAAAATGGAAACTCGCCGGGCCTTCATCGCCCGTACCGACCTTGCCGTAGGGCGTATTATGGACGCGTTGGAGGATTTGGGGCTGGATGACAACACGGTCATCATCCTTACGTCCGACCACGGCAGCATGTGGGGTGCTCATGGGTTGGCAGGAAAATGGAACATGTACGAAGAAAGTATCCGTGCGCCGCTCATCATCTACGATCCGCGTTTGGACAACGCGGAACCCCACCGGGGTCAAATGGCGTTGAGCATCGATCTTGGTCCGACGATGCTGGCCATGGCCGGGGCTCCGATTCCCGAAGGGATGCAGGGCATCGATTTAAGCCCGATACTGCAGAACCCGGCGGAACCGGGCAGGCGGGATTGGTATTACGAACACGATGTCCGGACCCGCGCAGCGGGACCCGCGTTGGCGAGGTCCGAGGGCGTGCGCGCGGAGCGCTGGAAGTACATCTTCTACAAGGACACGGAAGAAGAGGAACTGTTCGATCTGGAAAACGATCCCTACGAGGAATATAACCTGGCGGCCACCAAGGAGCATCAGTCGATTCTCAAGGAGCTGCGGGATCGGCTAGCGTATTACCGCGAGGCCTTGCAATAATCGTCGAAACTCCATCTTGAACCTGACCCGTTGTTCCGGCGTGACCGTCACCGGTTTCCAGTTCGACGTGGCGCCGCTGCCCTTCACGCAGGGTACCGTGGTGGCCGCCGATCCGGACGGGAAATGGTTCGACGTGGAGGTACATCCCGGATACCGCTGCCCGGTTGAGGAGTTTGAGCTGCACGGGGATCAGATCACGCCCATAGACGAAACTTGGGGTATGTTCCTGGACCCCGTTGAACGGATCCGGAAAAGTGGGGTTATGGACTTTATCCGCTTGAACAGGAGGACCAAGCTACCTATCGATGGGCTCTTATTTATGTGAAAAGAGGGCGAGCTCACCGAGCGAGCCGCGATTCGGAATGGGACGCCCAAATGAGAATGGCTGGGAAATCTGCGCAGGAAATAGAGGCGAAACGGGCACTTTGGTTCGACGTGAAGCCGAACGTGCCCGTGAATTGTTGACCAATCTCGAATTGGCAGCGAAATTTGAGTCGATTGCGCTGCCAATTGTGCTTTTTTTGGGGGCGGTGATCGGTTACATTGTAATTGTGACATTTCAAGGGTGTGTCAAAAAAGAAACTGCAATTCAGTAAAAACAGCAAAGGAAAAAGACGATGATAATAGATAATAAATTTGCACCACAAAAGAAGGTAATCGGAAACCTGTTAGGCGTCGGGTTAGGTCTCGGTCTGCCGGTTCTGTTTTCTGCTCAAACTGAGGCCCAAGCAAGCGAACGCCCGAATATCATCATGATTCTTTCGGATGACCACGGTTCCGCTGACTTTGGCTTTAGGGGTGGGGGTGTCGATACCCCGAATTTGGACAGGCTGTTTTTTGAAGGACGCTCGCTCAATCGATTCTACGTCCAGCCGCAATGCACGCCGTCGCGTGCAGCCTTGATGACGGGGCGGTATCCCGCGCGTTTTGGGTTACACTACGGTGTCGTCTTTCCGCACTCCCAATGGGGACTACCTGCCGACGAAATCACCCTGGCCGAAGCACTGCGTGATGAAGGGTATGAAACCGCCATGATCGGCAAATGGCATTTAGGGCATACGGCTGAATCCATGCTCCCGGAAAACCGGGGGTTCAATTACTATTTTGGTAATTATTTGGGATCGCTTGACTATTTCAAACATGGGTTTCCCGGCGGCAGGGGGCATGACCTTCATCGGAATCGCGAGCCGGTCTACCTCGATGGATATATCACAACGTTGTATGGCGAAGATGCCGCGCGGGTGATTCGCGAGCATGACCACGAGCAAAAGCCGCTATTCTTATACCTTGCGTTTACCGCTCCGCACGATCCGTGGCAAGCACCGGAAGAAACCATTAATAAATATCGAGCACGCGGCGTGGAAGGTGCGCGGGCGATTTATTTGGCAATGGTTGAAGAAATGGATAATGCCATTGGCATGGTGATGGATGCGGTGCATGAAGCTGGAATTGATGATAACACGCTGATTATTTACGCGAGCGATAATGGGGGGCCTTTTGCGCCGGAGATTACTTCAAATGGGTTCTTGCGTAGAGGAAAAGGGACCACGTACGAAGGCGGGATTCACGTCCCGGCTGTTGCGCGTTGGAAAGGTCGAATTCCCGCCGGTACATCAACCGACGAGTTGGTTTACATTGGCGACTTATACCCGACTTTCTTACGGTTGGCCGGGGGTGTTCCGAACCAAGGGAAGCCGTTGGATTCCTATGACATTACCCGAACGCTTTTCTCAGGGCATCCCAGTCCAAGGCAGGACGTGATCCAGGTGACCGGTCCAGAAAGGTTTTGGAATGGCGTTGTAACCGAGCGTTGGAAACTGGTGGTTGATGCGGGGCGTGAGGGCCAACATAAATTGTTTAATTTAAAGCTGGATCGTTATGAGCGGGAAAATGTACGGAACGATCACCCGGAAATTTATGAGTATCTCTTAAAACGCTGGCGCGCGGTGTATGATGTACGGGTAGAGAGTGAATTCTCATACACCCAGGCTCAAGGTGATGATCCGGAAATATGGGGGCAATTCGAATGAGCCGAAACTGTGCATGTAACATGGGAGGGAAAGCTGCGATGACCACAGATAATAAATTTGCACCACAAAAGCAGGTGTTGGGAAACCTGTTAGGCGTTGGGTTAGGTCTCGGGCTGCCGGTTCTGTTTGCTGGTCAAGTGGGTGCCGAAGCAATCGAACGCCCGAATATCATCATGATCCTGTCGGATGACCATGGTTCCGCCGACTTTGGATTCAGGGGTGGGGGGGTGGATACCCCCAATATGGACCGGCTGTTTTTTGAAGGTCGCTCGCTCAATCGATTCTACGTCCAGCCGCAATGCACGCCATCGCGTGCGGCCTTGATGACGGGGCGGTATCCCGCGCGTTTCGGGATGCACTATGGTGTCGTGTTGCCGCACTCGCAATGGGGACTGCCTGCCGACGAAATCACCTTGGCGGAAGCGCTGCGTGATGAAGGGTACGAAACCGCCATGATCGGGAAATGGCATTTGGGCCATGCTACCGAATCCATGCTCCCGGAAAACCGGGGGTTCAATTACTATTTTGGTAATTATTTGGGATCGCTTGACTATTTCAAACATGGGTTTCCCGGCGGCAGGGGGCATGATCTTCATCGGAATCGCGAGCCGGTCTACCTCGATGGATATATCACAACGTTGTATGGCGAAGATGCCGCGCGTGTGATCCGTGAGCATGACCACGAGCAAAAGCCGCTATTCTTGTACCTTGCGTTGACGGCACCACACGATCCATGGCAAGCACCGGAAGAAACCATTAATAAATATCGAGCACGCGGCGCAGAGGGGGAGAGGGCGATTTACCTGGCAATGGTTGAAGAAATGGATAATGCCATTGGCATGGTGATGAATGCCGTTCACGAAGCAGGAATTGACGATAACACGCTGATTATTTACGCGAGCGATAATGGGGGGCCTTTCGTCCCGGATATTACGTCAAATGGGTTTCTACGGGGAGAAAAAGGGACCACGTACGAAGGCGGGATCCACGTCCCGGCTGTTGCGCGCTGGAAAGGTCAAATTCCCGCCGGCACATCAACCGATGAGTTGGTTTACATTGGCGACTTATACCCGACTTTCTTACGGTTGGCCGGGGGTGTTCCGAACCAAGGGAAGCCGTTGGATTCTTATGATGTTACCCGAACACTTCTTAATGGGAATCCCAGCCCCAGGCAGCACGTGATCCAGGTAACCGGTCCTGAAACATTTTGGAATGGCGTCGTGACCGAGCGTTGGAAACTGATGATTGCGGTTCACAATGGACGAATTATCCCCGATGAGGGGCATTTCGCCGCTCCCGCAATTCATAAATTATTTGATTTGCAGGACGATCGCTACGAGCAGCAGGATGTGTCGGCCGATTATCCAGAGGTTTATGAGTATCTCTTGAAACTCTGGCGTTCGGTATATGATGTGCGGGTCGAGAGCGAATTTTCGTTTTCCCAGGCCGAAGGTGATGATCCGGAGATATGGGGACAATTCGAGTGAGCTGAGGGAACAGGCTCTTGCAAAACCTCCCATTCATTAGGGCAGGACGGAGCCTGCCCCTCCGGGAACCTGCGAAAGAGGCCTGTTTATTTACTGGAGGGTCGACCTCCGTGTCGACCTTGGAGGTTT
>PWVE01000216.1 GCA_003562335.1 PVC group bacterium | reverse complement strand
TGGGCAAGATGGTCGGTACCATAGCCGCTCCGCTGACCCAGTTGGTCGGGGTGATGAATCAAAAAGTTTGTAGCCTGTTGTATGTGCTTCAGGCCGTGAAAGATAAAAAAGAAAATGCCTGATGTGGTAAGCAGGCGAGTTCAGGAGGAAAGGTAATCATGGCGGAAACAACGGAAACGGTAGCAGCGGCGGAAGCGAAGAGCGACGTCCAGTTGGAAGGTAAAATGGCTGAGTTTGTGGACTGGATCGAGGGCATCACAGTGCTCGAGTTGTCCCAATTGGTCAAGGCCTTGGAAGATCGTTTAGGCGTGACAGCGGCGGCCCCGATGGCCGTGGCGGCAGCCCCGGGTGCTGGCGCAGGTGGTGAAGCTGAAGCGGCGGAAGAACAGACCGAATTCACGGTGGTACTGGCGGAAGCCGGTGGCCAGAAGATTCAGGTCATCAAAGAGATCCGCGGTTTGACTTCGCTGGGCTTGAAAGAGGCCAAGGATTTGGTCGAATCAGCGCCGAAGCCGGTCAAAGAAGGCATCACCAAGGAAGAAGCGGAAGAGATCAAGAAGAAACTCGAAGGGGCCGGCGCTAAAGTCGAAATCAAGTAGGCGAGGCCGGACGGGGCCGGGTCTTGCCCGGCCATGGGGACCCTTGAGTGTCCCGTGTTTTTTCGAGATTAACTTCCAAATCGGTAAGGTGCTGCATGGCGAATAGAATTAATTATGGCCAACTTCCGCATGTCGTAAACATACCGGATCTGATAGAGATCCAGACCCGGTCATACCGGGAGTTTTTGCAACAGGCGGTTCCGGCGAACAAACGCCAGGACGTGGGGTTGCAAGCCGTGTTTAAAGAGGTGTTCCCGATCGAGAGCTACGACGGGCAATACACGTTGGACTTCGTAAAATACGAGATCCAGGATCCGAAGACCAGTTCGCTGGAGTGTGTCCAGCAGGCGCTGTCGTATGCGGCACCGCTGTACCTTACCCTGCGTTTGCGCGACGGAGAGGAAGTGCGTGAGGAAGAGGTGTATCTCGGTGAAATTCCGTTGATGACGGAGACCGGATCGTTTGTCATCAACGGTGCGGAGCGGGGGGTGGTGAGCCAGCTGCATCGGTCGCCGGGCATTTGCTACGAGCAGTCCATTCATGCCAATGGGTCGGTCTTGTATTCGTTCCGCATCATTCCGGACCGCGGGTCGTGGGTGGAAGTGCAGTTTGATACCGGCGACTTGATTCATATGTATCTGGATCGCCAGCGCCGTCGCCGCAAGTTTCTGGTGTCCACTTTGCTGCGGGCGCTGGGCTACGGTGCCGATGACGAATTGTTGGGGCTCTACTACCCGTTCGAAAAGCTGTCCTTAAAAGATAATTTAAAGGATGAGCAGATCGATTTCCGGGTGACCCGGGCGGATGTGATCGACGCCGATTCGCAATCGATCCTGGCACGCAAATTCGAGCCGGTCACGCGTGAGCTGATCAAGCAAATGAAGGCGGCCGGATTTAAGGCGCTGGAAGTGGTCAACGTGTCGTGGGACGAGGGCATCTTCCTGAAGAGTGTCCAAAAGGATCCCAATCAATCGACCGAAGAGGCGCTGAAAGATATCTATCAGAAGCTGCGGCCCGGCGATCCGGCGACGGTGTCGAACGCCAAGCAGTTGTTGAAACGGACCTTCTTTGATGGGCGCCGCTATGATCTCGGCCGGGTGGGCCGTTACAAGATCCTGCAGAAGCTGGGGTTGGATAAGAACAATGATTCGCGCGTATTGAGCGAGGAAGACTTAATTGCGGCCATCAAATACTTGATCAGCCTGCGTATGGGCGAGGGCTCGATTGATGACATCGACCATTTGGGCAGCCGCCGTATTCGCACCGTCGGCGAATTGTTGGAGAACCAGTGCCGCGTTGGCTTGGCACGGACCGAGCGCCTGGTCAAGGAGCGGATGACCATTTTCGATACCACGGTCGAAAAGTTGACCCCGCAGAAATTGATTAACCCGAAGGCCCTATCCGCCGTGATCAAGGACTTCTTCGGGCGTAGCCAGCTGTGCCAGTTCATGGACCAAACGAATCCGTTGTCGGAACTTACCCACAAGCGGCGTTTAAGCGCACTTGGTCCGGGCGGATTGAGTCGGGAACGCGCCGGCTTCGAAGTGCGCGATGTGCACTCCAGTCATTACGGCCGTATTTGTCCGATTGAAACACCGGAAGGGCCGAACATTGGTCTGATTTCTTCGATGAGTACCTATGCCCGGATCAATGAATTTGGATTTATTGAGACGCCTTACCGTCGTGCCGATAACGGGCGGGTCACGGATAAAGTGCTCTATTTGAGCGCCGATGAAGAAGAAAAATATGTGATTGCACAGGCCAACGCGCCGTTGGACGAAAAAGGCCGGTTTGTGCGCGATACGGTTTTGGTGCGGTACCGGGGCGATTTCCTGGAAGTGGCCAAGGACCGGGTCGATTTCATGGATGTATCGCCCAAACAATTGGTCAGTGTGGCGGCCAGCCTGATTCCATTCCTGGAGCATGATGACGCGAACCGGGCGCTGATGGGGTCCAACATGATGCGTCAGTCGGTGCCGTTGATGCGGCCGGAGCGCCCCTATGTGGCCACGGGTATTGAGGACAAGGTGGCCCAGGATTCCGGCGTGCTGATTACGGCCAAGGCTTCCGGGCAAGTGGCCAGGGTAACAGCGGACGAGATCATTGTATCGAAGGATGGAACGCGCCCCAACAAAAAGACGTCGGCCACGGAATATCAGCGGTACGCGCTGCGTAAATTTATGCGTTCGAACGCGGGCACCTGCTTTAACCAGAAGCCTTTGGTCAAGGTGGGGCAGAAAGTCAAAGCCGGGGATGTACTGGCCGATGGTCCCGCTACGGACCAAGGTGAATTGGCGCTCGGCCGCAACGTCCTGGTCGCCTTCATGCCTTGGTGTGGGTACAACTTCGAGGACGCGATCCTGATCAGCGAAAAACTGGTGAAGGACGACTACTATACGTCGTTGCACATCGAAGAATTTGAATGTGGTGCCCGGGATACCAAGCTGGGCCCGGAAGAGATCACGCGCGATATTCCGAATGTAGGTGACGAGGCGTTGCATGACTTGGACTCCGGCGGTGTCATCCGGGTGGGGGCGGAAGTCAAGCCCGGCGACATTCTGGTGGGTAAAATCACGCCCAAGAGCGAAACCGAGTTGGCCCCGGAAGAGCGCTTGCTACGCGCCATTTTCGGCGAAAAGGCGGCGGACGTGCGGGACACATCGTTGACCGTGCCCAGTGGGGTGGAAGGCATCGTGATGGACGTCAAGGTGGAGGCCAAAAATCCGGTCGAGCAGAACTCCATGTCGGCCACCGAAAAGCGCAAGCACGTCAAGCAGATGTCCGACGACTACAAAGGACGCAAGCAGCAGCTGCACGACGACTTGACCGAAGCGCTGAGCAATATTTTGCTGGGCGAAAAAATCCCCTTGGACGTGGTGGATGTGGAGACGGGCGAGATTATCATTCCGGCCAACCGCAAGATCACCAAGACGCTGTTACGCAAATTGGCGGCGGCGCACAGCCACATCGAAATTGACCCGAGTCCGATTCAAATCAAGATCACGGGCATCATCAACGAGTTCAGCTCCAAATTCGCGGAAATCGAAGAGGAGCGGGAACGTTCGATGGAACGGCTTGAGACCGGCGACGAAGTGGATCAGGGCGTGATTAAGGAGGTCAAGGTCTACGTGGCGAGCAAGCGCAAGCTGGCCGTGGGGGATAAAATGGCCGGTCGTCACGGGAACAAGGGCGTTATCGCGCGGATCATGCCGGAAGCCGATATGCCGTTCCTGCCGGACGGTACGCCGGTGGAAATCGTGTTGAACCCGTTGGGGGTACCGTCGCGCATGAATGTGGGTCAGGTGCTGGAAACGCATCTGGGCTGGGCGTGTGAGCAGTTGGGTATCCACGCGGCCACGCCGGTGTTCGACGGTATATCCGAGGCGCGGATTTGGGAAATGATGAAGGAGGCCGGCTTGCCGGAACGCGGTAAGTCTGTGCTGTACGACGGGCGCACAGGCGAGCCATTTGATCAGCAGATCGTGGTGGGCAAGATCTACATGTTGAAGCTGCACCACTTGGTCAGCGACAAGATTCATGCGCGCGCCGTCGGACCCTACTCGCTGGTGACCCAGCAACCGCTGGGCGGTAAGGCGCAGTACGGTGGACAGCGTTTCGGTGAAATGGAAGTATGGGCTATGGAGGCGTATGGCGCGGCCTATGCCTTGCAGGAACTGTTGACGGTCAAAAGTGACGACCTGCAGGGGCGTACCCAGATCTATGAGTCCATTGTGAAGGGTGAAAACACGTTGGATGCCGGTGTGCCGGAATCCTTCAATGTGTTGCTGAAGGAAATGCAGAGTCTGGTATTGGACATGCGTATTCATCGCGACACGGAATGAGCCGGCGCACACGAAGTGATAGATAAACGGAGGGACCCAAGTGGAACACCAGGATGCGGCAAATATTTTAGGCGTTGAATCGGAGAGTGGTGCGGATTACGCCAGCATTACATTAGCGGCGGCGGAGACCGTACGCTCGTGGTCGTTCGGGGAAGTGAAGAACCCGGAGACGATCAATTACCGTACGTTCAAGCCGGAAAAAGGCGGACTGTTTTGTGAGCGGATTTTCGGTCCCACCAAGGATTGGGAATGTGCGTGCGGCAAATACAAGCGCATTAAGCACAAAGGGGTGATCTGCGACCGTTGCGGTGTGGAAGTAACGCTGGCCCGCGTGCGACGCGAGCGTATGGGGCACATCGAGCTGGCGGTGCCGGTTTCCCATATCTGGTTCTTTAAGTGCACGCCCAGCCGAATGGGGTTGGTGCTGGATATGACGGCTCGTGCCTTGGAGCGCGTGTTGTACTATGAGGATTACATCGTCATCGATCCCGGCGACACACCGCTGCAACAAAAACAGTTGTTGAGCGAATTGGAGTTCCGTGAAGCGCAGGACAAGTATGGCGACGCGTTTGTGGCCCGCATGGGGGCCGAAGGCGTGGCGGAATTGATGCGCGAAATCGATCTCGAAAAAGAACTGGCCGAGATCGAAGGCGACATGGAGAACACGCGCAGTAAGCAGACCAAGACCAAACTGACCAAACGGATCAAGGTGTTGGAAGGATTCCGTTCCAGCAAGACCCGTCCGGAGTGGATGATTTTGGAAGTGCTGCCGGTGATCCCGCCGGATCTGCGGCCGTTGGTACCGCTCGAAGGCGGCCGGTTCGCGACTTCGGACCTTAATGATCTTTACCGGCGCGTGATTAATCGCAACAACCGGTTGCGGAACCTGCTGCAGCTCAAGACGCCCGACGTCATCATTCGTAACGAAAAGCGCATGCTGCAGGAGGCGGTGGACGCTTTATTCGACAACGGTCGCCATGGACGCGCGGTGACGGGTGCGGGTAACCGCCCGCTCAAGTCGCTCAGCGACATGCTGAAAGGCAAGCAAGGGCGTTTCCGGCAGAACCTGTTGGGCAAGCGGGTGGATTATTCCGGTCGGTCGGTCATTGTTATTGGGCCGGAACTGGAAATGCACCAGTGCGGATTGCCGAAGAAGATGGCGTTGGTTTTGTTCGAACCGTTTATCATCCGGCGGCTCAAGGAATTGGGCGTGGTCCATACGGTGCGCAGCGCCAAGAAAATGATCGAGCGGGAAGCGGACGAGGTGTGGGACATCCTGGAAGAGGTCACGAAGGGGCATACCGTGATGTTGAACCGGGCCCCGACGCTACACCGCTTGGGTATCCAGTCGTTCGAACCCTCGTTGATCGAAGGGGAGGCGATCCGGGTGCACCCGCTGGTATGCACGGCGTATAACGCGGACTTCGACGGCGATCAAATGGCGGTACACGTACCGTTGTCGGTCGAGGCGCAAATGGAATCCCGGTTGTTGATGCTGGCACCGAACAATATCTTTTCGCCGTCCAGCGGTCGGCCGATCACCACGCCGTCACAGGACATTGCGCTGGGGGTCTACTATCTTACCACCGATTCGCAGCATGACCGGATTGCCCAGCGGCGCAGCGATAGCAAGGAGTCGTCCGAACCGGAACACTTACCGATTTTGGTCGACCCCGCCGAAGTCCACACCGCGTACCAGGATGGCGCGCTGAAGTTGCATGACCGTATCCGGTTCAAGAATCCGGATTGCGGGCGCGAGACCTTGTACGGGGATAAGGATGCCCGGGTCATCACCACGACGGTGGGCCGTGTTCTCTTCAATGAGATATGGCCGGATGCGTTGGGATTCATCAACAAGATCGTCGGCAAGAAAACCATGAACCAGCTGATTGAGCAGTGCTACCGGTTGGCCGGCCAGGATGAAACGGTCCGGATGCTGGACCGCCTGAAAGCATTGGGTTTTGAGCACGCCACGTTGGCGGGAATTTCGGTGGGTATCGGGGACATGGTGATTCCTGATGAGAAAGCATCGATTACCGCGCAGGCACGCAAAACCATTGCCGAGGTCGAGGCGCAGTATCGCAAAGGTATTATCACGGATGGTGAGCGGTACAATAAGATTATCGACATTTGGACGCACACGACCGACGAGATATCCAACGTTATGTATCGCCGGATGGAATATAACGATAACAAGGACTATCTGAACCCGATCTTCATCATGGTGGACTCCGGTGCGCGCGGCAGCAAGCAGCAGATCCGGCAGTTGGCCGGTATGCGCGGGTTGATGGCGCGGCCGTCGGGCGAAATTATTGAACGTCCGATCCTCTCCAATTTCCGCGAAGGGTTGACCGTGCTGGAATACTTCATCAGTACGCACGGGGCCCGCAAAGGATTGGCCGATACGGCGCTTAAAACCGCCGACTCCGGGTATTTGACGCGTAAGCTAGTGGACGTTTCCCAGGACATTATCGTCTACGAGCAGGATTGCCACACCCTGAACGGCATCGAAATCAAGGCCATTTACGAGGGTGACGAGGAACTGGTGCCCTTAGCTTCCCGTGTGGTGGGGCGCACGGCCTTGGATGACGTGCGTGACCCGTTGACCAAAGAGGTGATCGTTGCGGCGGGCCAGGAAATTGACGAGGCCGCAGCAGAATTGATCGGCAAAGCCGGTTTCGAGTCATTGCGGATCCGCAGCATCTTGACCTGTGAGACGCGTCATGGGTGTTGTGCCAAGTGTTACGGACGGAATCCAGCGACAGGCATGACCGTGGCGCTGGGCGAACCGGTAGGCATTATTGCCGCCCAGTCAATCGGGGAGCCGGGCACGCAGCTGACCATGCGGACGTTCCATATTGGGGGTACCGCCAGCTCGGTCTTCAAGCAACCGCAGATCGTCTCCAAGCATAACGGCATTATTCATCACCATGAATTACGCACGGTGGCCGCGTTGGACGGTAGTTTGATTGCACTGAATAAAAACGGGGTGATCGGTATTTACGATGACGACGGCCGCGAGCTGGAACGACACACCATCGTGATCGGCGCTGTGATCTCGGTGGCCGACGGCGGCCGGGTGAAGAAGGGCGAAAGTTTTGTTAAATGGGACCCCTACAATGTGCCCATTCTGGCCGAGCATCGCGGGTTGGTGGAGTTTCACGACTTCATCGAAAACATCACGTTCCGCAAGGAAATGGATGAATCCACCGGGATTGAAGATACGGTGGTGATGGAGCACAAGGAGGATTTGCATCCGCAAATCGTTATCAAGGATCCGGAAACCAAGGACGTAATCCATTACTACTCCATTCCGGCCGGGGCGCACGTGGTGGTGGACGCCGGGGCGGAGGTGCCGGCTGGTTCGTTGCTGGCCAAGACGCCGCGCAAGGTGTCGCGTACCAAAGATATTACCGGTGGTTTGCCGCGTGTCGCCGAGTTGTTTGAAGCCCGCCGTCCGAAGGAAGCGGCGGAGATCGCCAAGATTGACGGTATCGTTGAGTTCGGGGGCATTGCCCGCGGCAAGCGGCGCATCTTGGTCCGGGACACGGTGACCAATGAAGAGGAAGAGCACTTGGTCCCCATGGGCCGCCATATCGTGGTGTTCCAAGGCGATCACGTCAAGAAGGGGCAGCAGTTAACGGAAGGCCCCGTGGTGCCCCAGGAAATCCTGGAAGTCTGCGGTCCGCAGGAGTTGCAGGAACACTTGGTCAACGAAGTCCAGCAGGTCTATCGTCTGCAGGGCGTGGAAATCAATGATAAGCACATTGAGATTATTGTGCATCAGATGTTGCGCAAGGTGAAGATTACCGAGCCCGGCGATACCCGGTTCATTTGGGGTGAGCAAGTGGAGCGTTACCTGTTTCTGGAGGAGAACCAGAAGGCCATGGAGGAAGGCAAGCGCCCGGCGGAAGCGACGCCGGTGCTGCTGGGGATCACCAAAGCGGCGCTGGAAACCGAGAGCTTCATTTCGGCCGCTTCGTTCCAGGATACCACGCGCGTGCTGACCGACGCGGCGGCGTTAGGCCGGATTGACAAGCTGCGCGGGTTTAAGGAGAACGTGATTATGGGGCATTTGATTCCGGCGGGAACCGGTTTCAACATGTACCGCAACATCCGGCTGGTGCCGTTGGCGGAGCCGATCAGCGCCGACGAGTTGCTGGGCGACACCTTTTTAGAGGAAAAAACATCGTAATATAAAATGAACAGTTGAACAGCGGAGTTGTTTTTTGCTAGATTCCGCGCTTTCCGTTCAAATGAAAGCGAGAAGAGTATGCCGACAATCAATCAATTGGTAAAAAAAGGACGGCGCGAGATACGCCGGAAGAATAAATCACCGGCCTTGTCCCGTTGCCCGCAGCGGCGCGGTGTGTGTTTGCAGGTGAAGACGCAGACCCCCAAGAAGCCGAACTCGGCGTTGCGCAAAGTAGCGCGCGTGCGGCTGACCAACGGGTACGAAGTTACTGCTTATATTCCGGGTGAAGGGCATAACTTGCAGGAGCACAGTATGGTGCTGGTGCGGGGAGGCCGTGTGAAGGATTTGCCTGGCGTGCGCTACCACATTGTGCGGGGAGCGCTTGATAGTTTAGGCGTGGACGGACGGAAACGAGGCCGCTCAAAGTATGGAGCCAAGACGCCCAAGGCGTGAGGATAGGTGGATTATGGCAAGAAGACGCAGTGCAGTTAAACGACCCGTGCAGCGCGATGTGCGCTATCAAAGCCCGTTAATCGGCCGCTTTGTTAGTCATATGATGACCCGGGGCAAGAAGTCCACCGCGCAGAATATCATTTATTCCGCGCTGGATCAGATTCACGAACAGACCCAGGCCGATCCGTTGGAGTTTCTGGAACAGGCGCTGGACAACGTGCGGCCCCGGCTGGAAGTCAAATCACGGCGCGTGGGCGGGGCGACCTATCAAGTGCCGATTGAGGTGAGCGATGAGCGCCAGACCTCACTGGCCCTGCGTTGGATCATTCAGTACTCACGGGCGCGCAAGGGCGTGCCCATGGCCCGCTCCTTGGCCATGGAGTTGATGGACGCCCAAAAAGGGCAGGGTGCTTCCGTCAAGAAGAGGGAAGATACTTTTAAAATGGCGCAGGCCAACCGGGCCTTCGCCCATTACCGGTGGTAACACAAACTTGAAGCAACGATGGCCAAGGTGTTGGACAAACCAAACACATCCCGCGCGGATGCGTCTTCCCCCCCGCAAGAAGCAGAGGGGCGTCGGCGCCCTTTGGCATTGATTCGTAATATCGGCGTCATGGCCCATATCGACGCCGGTAAAACAACCACCACCGAACGCATGCTGTTCTACAGCGGCCGCGTCCATAAAATCGGTGAAGTCGATTATGGCACAGCGGTCATGGATTGGATGGAACAGGAACAGGAGCGCGGCATTACCATCGTCAGTGCCGCCACCACGCTTTTTTGGAACGACCACCAGATCAATATTATCGATACGCCCGGTCACGTCGATTTTACCGTCGAAGTGGAACGGGCGCTGCGCGTGCTGGACGGTGTCGTGGGCGTGTTTTGCGGCGTAGCCGGTGTACAGCCTCAATCCGAGACGGTTTGGCGCCAGGCCCGCAAGTACCGGATTCCCGGGTTGGCGTTCATCAATAAGATGGACCGCAAAGGCGCAAATTTTCAACAAGCCGTGCGCCAAATCCGTGAGAAACTGGCCTTGGTGCCCGTGCCGGTACAGTGGCCGATCGGTGCGGAGGAAAACTTTACCGGCGTCATCGATTTGTTGACCATGGAAGCCCGCGTTTTTGAAGACACGACGCAGGGCACCAAATGGCGCGTGGAACCTATTCCGGCCGACTTGCAATCCCCGGCACAGGAAGCGCGGGCGACACTGATCGAGGCGGTGGCCGAACACGACGAAACGGTGCTGGAAGCCTATATGGAAAATCCAGACGTGCCGCTGGATGTGCTGCAAGCCGGTTTGCGGCGGGCGACCGTGGCCCAAAAACTAGTGCCGGTTCTCTGCGGATCGTCGCTGAAGAATAAAGGGGTGCAGCCCTTGCTGGATGCGGTGGTGAAGTATTTGCCCGCCCCGATTGATATCCCGGCAATCAAGGGTGTGCATCCTAAGGATGAATCACCGCTGGAACGGCACCCGAACGATTTTGAACCGTTGACCGCGTTGGCCTTCAAGATTGTGAACGATGCGTACGTGGGCAAAATGTATTTCGTGCGCGTCTATGCCGGGGTACTGAAGAAAGGCATGAATGTGTTTAATACCCGCACACGCAAACGCGAACGGGTAGGTCGCATCGTGCAACTACATGCCAATCATCGCGAGGACGTGGATGCCTTGTATACCGGCGAAATCGGCGGTTTGGTTGGGCTTAAAAACACCGCAACCGGTGATACCTTGTGCCTGGAAAATGATCCGATCGTGCTGGAGTCGATCGAATTTCCCGAGCCGGTCATTGCCATGGCCATTGAGCCCAAGACCAAGGCGGACAAGGACGCGTTGCAAGCGGCACTAGCGGCGCTGGCGGATGAAGATCCCACCTTCCGAATTTCCATGAACGAGGATACGGGGCAGACGATCATCAGCGGGATGGGCGAATTGCATCTGGAAATTCTGAAGGATCGCATGTTCCGTGAATTCAAGGTGCAGGCCAATGCCGGCAAGCCCGTGGTGGCTTATCGGGAAACCGTGCAGACGACGGCCGAAGGAAATTTTCTTTTTCAGCGAGAAATTGGTGGACACGGGCAGTATGGTCGTGTGATAGTGCGTGTCGCTACGCAACCGCGAGGTGCGGGCAATCGCATTTCCTTCGATGTTTCCACGTCGGAAATTCCGAACGAGTTTCGGAATGCCGTCAAGGAGGGCATCGAAGACGCGCTAATTACGGGGGTGCTGGGTAACTACCCGTTGGTGGATGTGTGTGTGACGGTAACCGGTGGTGAATGCCATCCGGTTGATTCCACAGAAGTGGCTTTTCGTACCGCCGCGGTAATGGCCGTAAGGGAAGCCGCGCGTCAGGCGGAGCCGACGCTGCTGGAGCCGGTGATGGAATTGGAAGTCATCACACCGGAAGAGCATTTGGGCGATGTCCTGGGGGACATCAATGCCCGGCGCGGTCAGGTGCGGGAAATAGTGGCGCATGAAGGTGGACAAATTATTCATGCGGATGCGCCGCTGTCGGAATTGTTTGGCTATGCTACGGCGGTTCGGTCGTTAAGCCGGGGGCGGGCCAGCTATTCCATGCAGCCGAAAGCCTTTGATGTGGTGCCGGCGCAGATGCATGAGTCGATTTTAAATCGGTAGGAAGTAGACATATGAACGGACAAAAAATACGAATCGGGTTGAAAGCCTTCGACCATCGCATGCTGGATGTGTCAACGGCCGACATTGTGGAAACCGCCAAGCGGTCGGGAGCGCGCGTAGCCGGCCCCATCCCAATGCCGACCAAGATCGAGCGCTACAGTGTGAACCGCAGTCCACACGTGGACAAAAAATCGATGGAACAGTTCGAAATCCGCACGCACAAGCGCTTGTTGGACATTATCAATCCGACGGCCCAGACTGTGGATGAGCTGAAGAAATTGAATTTGCCGGCGGGCGTGGACATTACCATTAAGATTTGAGCATCATGAATACGTTGATTGGAAGAAAAGTTGGAATGACCCAAGTGTTCGACGAAGCCGGGCGGCAGTCGAATGTGACGGTTATTGAAGTGGGTCCGTGCACGGTGGTGCAGGTCAAGTCCGCCGACAAGGATGGTTACACCGCTGCGCAACTGGGGTTTGAACCGCAGAAGAAACAGCGCGTGAATAAGCCGCTGCTTGGGCATTTCGCCAAGCACGGCGTGGAACCGACGCGAGTGCTGCAGGAAGTAAAGCTGGCGGCGGATGAGGCGGTGGAGCCGGGGACGGTGGTCACGGCGGCCTTGTTTGACGGGGTTTCACATGTGGATGTGACCGGTGCCTCCAAGGGGCGCGGCTTTCAGGGTGTGGTACGGCGCTACCGTTTCGGCGGTGGCCGGGCCACGCACGGGTCGGGCACGCATCGTGGTCCGGGTTCGATCGGGATGAAAGTTAGTCCCGCGCGGGTGTTCAAGGGCAAGAAGATGCCCGGCCACATGGGGAACCGGCCGGTAACCGTGCAGAACTTGCGCGTGGTGCAGGTGCGCGGTGAAGAAAATGTGATTTTGGTGGAAGGTGCGGTACCGGGCCCGAACGGCGGACTGGTGACCGTGCGTAAAGCGATTAAGAAAGCGACGCAGTCGGCATGAGTACATTAGCCATTAAAAACAAGCAGGGCGAAACGGTGGGCGACTTTGACGTGGCCGACGAAGTGTTGGTCTATGATAAAGGCGAGCAAGCTGTTCACGAAGCGGTGATTGCGTATCAGGCCAATCAGCGGGCCGGCACAGCGCACACCCTGAGCAAAGGGGAAGTGGCCGGGGCAGGCTCCAAACCTTGGCGGCAGAAGGGTACCGGTCGGGCCCGGGCGGGCTATCAGCAGTCGCCCGTTTGGCGGGGAGGCGCGGCGGCGTTTGGACCGCGCACGCGTTCCTTCGATAAGCGGTTGCCGCGGAAGGTGGCGCAGTTGGCCTTTCGCCGGGCGTTGAGCGAAAAGATTTCGGCGGGCGAGGTGATGGTGCTGGACGACTTGTCGTGGACCGAGCCCAGCACTCGGGAGATGGCGGCCATGGTCAAGGCCTTGGAAGCCCCGAAGGGCGGGATACTGGTCGTGGACGAAATGCAGGACGCGGTTCGCTTGTCGGTCCGCAACCTGCCGCACGTCGCGGTAACGACTGCCCGCCAGCTCAATGTGTATGAAATTTTACGGTATCCGTTCGTGTGGGTGACCCGCCAGGGAATGGCGGTATTGGTGGAACGCCTGCAGGGCAACGGCGGGAGGAAATCATGAAGCAAGCCCAACACGTGGTGAAAACCATTCTGGTGACCGAAAAGGGCACCCGGCTGACGGAAAAAGAGAACAAGTATTTGTTCAAGGTGTTCGATAACGCCAATAAACTGGAAATCAAACAAGCCGTTGAAGAACTGTTCGGGGTTGGCGTGACCAAGGTCAACACCATGCGCCGCAAGGGCAAGCGCAAGCGCGAGCGGACGATGCGGTACGGCCGTACCGCCGGTTGGAAGCGTGCAGTGGTAACGTTAAAGGATGGCGATCACATTGATTTGACCTGACGGGAATAGATATTATGCCGAATAGAAAATACAAACCCTATACTCCCAGTCGCCGGGCGATGACGGTGTCGACCTTTGAAGAGGTCACCAAGTCAAAACCCGAACGCGGCTTGATCATCAAGAAAAAGCAGAACGCGGGTCGTAATAATGCGGGTCGCATTACCGTTCGCCATCGTGGCGGCGGGCATAAGAAGCGGTTGCGGCAGGTGGATTTCCTGCGCGAGAAACATGGGATCCCGGCCAAGGTGGCGGCCATTGAGTATGATCCGAACCGCTCGGCGCGGCTGGCATTGCTGCATTATGCCGATGGTGAAAAACGGTATATGCTGGCACCGTTGGGCCTTAAAGTAGGTACGCGTGTGATGTCCGGCCCCGAGGCGGAACCGGAGGTGGGCAACCACATGCCGCTGTCACAAATCCCGCTTGGAATGCCGGTTCATAATCTTGAGCTTATCCCCGGACGGGGCGCCAAGATGGTGCGCTCCGCCGGTCAATCCGCGCAAATCATGTCGCGCGAAGGTGATTTTGCCACGATTAAACTGCCGTCCGGCGAGATTCGCAAGTTCCGCGTGGGCAGCTATGCCACGATCGGGCAGGTGGGTAACGTCGAGCATGAAAGCGTGTCGCTGGGCAAGGCCGGACGCGCGCGTTGGCAGGGTCGGCGACCGACGGTGCGCGGGGTGGCTATGAATCCGGTGGACCATCCGATGGGTGGCGGCGAAGGCCGGTCGTCCGGCGGCGGGCATCCGGAATCGCCCTGGGGCCAGTTGGCCAAGGGCAAACGCACCCGTTCCAAGAAGAAAGCATCGAGTCGATTGATCGTTCAACGGAGGAAGAAGTAAATGTCGCGTTCCTTAAAAAAAGGCCCCTATGTAGAGGAGAAGTTGCTACGGAAAGTGGATCGCATGAATCAATCCGGGCAGAAGCGTGTGATCAAGACCTGGTCGCGGCGTTCCATGATTGCGCCGGAGTTTGTGGGCCACACGTTTGCCATTCATAATGGTAAGAATTTTATTTCGGTGTTTGTCACAGAGAACATGGTGGGTCATCGGCTGGGCGAGTTTTCGCCGACGCGTACGTTCCGGCGGCATGGTTCAGCCACGGACAAGACCGTCTCGCTTAAGTAGTGATTCCGGGGGCCGACAAAGAAAAATTGATTTTTTATTAAAAACGTATTGGCAGATGGGGAAGTGCCGAGTAGTATCTGCGCTTCACGTTATCCGGAGGCGTGGAATACGCCCCGGATACAGGCTGCGGTAAACCCCCGTTACCGGGGCTTTCCCATAAGAAAGCAGCGGCGGGAACATGTGGCCAGCCGCAGGATGGGGTAGGTGTGCATTATGGATGTAACAGCAAAAGCTAGATTTGTGCGGATTTCGCCGACCAAGGTGCGGGATCTGACGAGCGCCATTCAGGGGCGTACGGTGGACGAGGCGCTACGCGTCACGGAGTTTACCAAGCGCAAGGGCGCATTCCTGGTAGGCAAGACGTTGAAGTCGGCCATTGCCAATGCGGAACACAACGCCGATTTGTCGGCGGAAGATTTGTATGTGAAAGAAGCCGTCGTGGACGGCGGGCCCCTCATCAAGCGTTACCAGCCGGCGGCACGCGGGATGGCTAAGCCCATTCATAAGAAAACCAGCCATATCCGCATCACACTCACCGATGTGAAACCAGCGCGGGCGTCAAAACGGATGGCGTAAGGAAGGAGAAACGGTTTGGGTCAAAAAGTAAATCCAATAGGTCTGCGGGTCAGCGTCACCAAGAATTGGCGGTCGCGCTGGTATGCCAACAAGCAGGAGTTTGGCGCATTGTTGCGCGAAGACCAGGTTATCCGCGACATGATCAAGCAGCAGTTGAAAGACGCGGCGATTGCGGACGTTTACATTGAGCGGTACGCGAACCGCGCGCGGGTGACGCTGCACACGGCCCGGCCAGGAATTGTCATTGGTCGTAAAGGCGCGGACTTGGAGCGTTTGCGCGAGCAGATTGCGGCCAAGACCAAGCGGGAAATTTATATTGAGATTCGCGAAGTCAAGAATGCCGATACCAATGCGCAATTGGTCGCCGAAGGTATTGCCAATCAATTGACGCGGCGGGTGTCATTTCGCCGGGCCATGAAGCGGGCCATGCAAGTCGCCATGGAGCTGGGCGCCGACGGGATTAAGGTCGCGGTGGCCGGTCGCTTGGGTGGCGCGGAGTTGGCGCGCCGCGAAGAATATAAAGAGGGCAAGGTTCCGCTGCACACGTTGCGGGCCAATGTGGAATATGGTTTTGCCGAGGCCCGGACCGTGGCGGGCGCGATCGGCGTTAAAGTATGGATTTGTCGGCCTCCGGAAGAGGCGGCCTGAACAGGGTGAGGGATTAGGTTATGCCGTTGATGCCGAAAAGAGTGAAGCACCGCAAGGTGCAGCGTGGGAGCCGCAAAGGAACGGCTTCGCGCGGGAACGCCATGGCGTTTGGTGAGTACGGGTTGCAATCGCTGGGACGCGCGTGGATTACGAACATCCAGATTGAAGCGTGTCGTGTGGCGATTAACCGCTCGATGAAGCGTAAAGGGAAATTGTGGATTCGCATCTTCCCGGACAAGCCGTACACCAAAAAGCCGCTGGAAGTCCGGATGGGTAAGGGCAAAGGTGGCGTGGAAGGTTGGGTGGCCGTGGTGCGGCCCGGCCGCATGATGTTTGAGTTGGGCGGCGTGCCGGAGCCGGTGGCCCGCGAGGCCATGAAGTTGGCGGCGGCCAAGCTGCCGATCCGCACGCGCTTCGTGCAGCGGCATGCGCACTGAGGACGGAATCCATTATGAAAATTGAAGCGATGAGAGATTTGACGCCCGAAGAGTTGCGTCACGAATATGAGGAAGTCACCAAGGAACTGTTTAACCTGCGGGTACAGCAGGCGGGTGGACAATTGGAAAAGCCGTCACGGATACGTGAACTGCGCCGGGAAGTGGCGCGGTTGCGGACCGTGGAAAGCGAGCGGAAGAAAAGGATAACAGATAATGGCAACAACGGTTGAAACCGACCGCAGATTGCGGAAACAACGTGCGGGCCAAGTGGTCAGTGCCAACATGGACAAGACGATTGTCGTCCGGGTTGAGCGGCGCATTCGCCACCCGCTGTACGGCAAGGAAATGGTCAAGGCCAAGCGGTATCATGCGCATGACCCGCGCAATGAAGCAAAAGTCGGTGATCAAGTCCGGATTATGGAAACACGACCGCTCAGCAAGCTGAAGCATTGGCGGCTGGTGGAAGTCGTCCGGTCGGCAGAGGTTTAAACGCGCGCGGAGAGTGGTGGACGTATGATTCAAATGCAAACCAGATTGGATGTGGCCGACAATACCGGTGCCCAGTCCCTGCAGTGCATTCATGTGCTGGGACAACGCAAGCGGTATGCGCGGATAGGGGATGTGATTAAGGTCGCGGTTAAAGAGGCGCAGCCGCGTGGCATGGTCAAAAAGGGCGAGATTCACAAGGCCCTGATCGTGCGCACCACGGACGCGATCCGGCGGAATGACGGCAGCGTGCTGCGGTTTGACCACAATGCGGCCGTGATTGTCGACGACCAGATGAACCCGCGGGGTAGCCGCATTTTTGGACCGGTGGCCCGCGAGTTGCGTGAGAAGAATTACATGAAGATTGTATCGTTGGCGCCCGAGGTGATTTGATGAAAAAAGTGTATCGAAAAGAGTTGGCGCGTGGGCGCAAGTTGCATATCAAGAAGGGCGACATGGTGATTGCGTTGACGGGCGAAGATGCCGGGCGCGGTAAGCCCGGCAAGGTCTTGCAGGTGTTGCCTCGTCAGCAACGAGCCATTGTGGAAGGGTTTAACTATGTCAAGAAGCACATGCGCAAGACGCAGGACAATCCTGATGGCGGGATTGTGAGTAAAGAAGGCCCAATTCATATTTCGAATTTGATGAAGGTGGATGCGTCGGAGAAGTCGGCGGGTAAGGACAACTAGCGCGCGCATCATCTGGCGGGGAATAAATTATGACGGTAACGATGAAGGTTAAATATGATGAGGTGGCGGTGCCGGCCTTGAAACAGGAGCATGGCTATCGCAACCCGATGCAGGTCCCGCGGATCACCAAAGTGGTGATCAATATGGGCATCGACACGCGCGGGGACAAAGAGACGCTGAAGATCGTCAGCGAAGATCTGGCGCGGATAACCGGTCAACGTCCGGCCATTACCAAGGCGCGTAAGAGCATCTCGAATTTCGCGTTGCGCGAAGGCATGGAAATCGGCGCCAAGGTCACGCTGCGCGGGGCGCGCATGTTCGAATTCCTGGATCGCTTGATCAATGTCGCCCTGCCGCGTATCCGCGACTTCCGCGGCGTGTCGGCCAAGGCCTTTGACGGGCGCGGCAATTACACGCTGGGCTTGCGCGAACAGACCATTTTCCCAGAAATTAACCCTGACAACGTCAAGAAGACCCAGGGGATGGATATAACGATTGTAACCACGGCGACAACCAATCAGGAAGCCCGCGACTTGTTAAAGCAGCTGGGCATGCCGTTTGCCGCCTAACGGAACAGCAGGAAAGGATACGTACCTTGGCAAAAACATCATTGATTGTTAAAGCAAACCGCCCGCCGAAGTTTAGCGCGCGTCAGTATAACCGCTGTACACGGTGTGGCCGGGCACGCGGTTACATCCGCAAATTCCAGATCTGCCGGATTTGTTTCCGGGAACTGGCGTCCGAAGGAAAAATTCCGGGCGTGGTCAAGGCGAGTTGGTAACACAGGGAACGGAAAGCATATGAGTTTGTCAGATCCGATAGCGGACATGTTGACGCGGGTGCGCAATGCGCATGGCGCTGAACAGGAATACACCGAGATGGCGCACTCCCGCATGAAAAGCGAGATTGCGCGTATCTTGAAGAAAGAGGGCTTTATCCGTGATTACACCACGGAAGGCACGGCGGCCAAGAAGACCCTCCGGGTGTATTTGAAATATGGACCAAAGGGTGAACCGGGTATCGCCGGATTGAAGCGGGCCAGTCGTCCGGGCTTGCGGCGTTACGCCGGGGCCAAGGAGTTGCCGCGCGTGCTAGGCGGTATGGGTATTGCCATCGTCAGTACCTCGTCCGGGATTATGACCGATAAGGAAGCCCGTCGGCAACAGGCCGGCGGCGAAGTGTTGTGCTACATTTGGTAGCCGGGAGAATGTCATGTCGAGAATAGGTGTACAACCCATAACGGTACCGTCCGGCGTCACGGTCACAATCGATGGCGGTGACGTGCAGGTCAAGGGGCCAAAAGGGGAGCAGCGCTGGCTGTTTCCCCCGGTCGTGGAATTTAAGCAGGATGCCAACACGATTACCGTCAAGCGCACGTCCGACGAGAAGTTTGCGCGTGCCATGCACGGTACCGCACGCAACTTGATCGCCAATATGATCCAAGGGGTGAACAGCGAGTTCACCAAGGACTTGGAGATTCAGGGGGTCGGTTTTCGGGCACAGATTCAAGGCAACAAGTTGACGATGCTGCTGGGTTTCTCGCATCCCATTGAGTACACGGTGCCGGAAGGTGTAACCGTGACGGTGACCGACAACACCAAAGTCAAGGTGACCGGCGTTAATAAACAGCAAGTAGGCCAGGTGGCCGCGCAACTTCGCTCCTACTATCCGGCCGAGCCGTACAAGGGCAAGGGCGTCCGCTATCAGGGTGAACAAGTACGGCGTAAGGCCGGGAAGACAGTGGCGTAATTATGAAGGTCGAGACGAAATCGGATTATCGCAAGCGCAGGCATTACCGCATTCGCAAGAAAGTGCAGGGCACAGCCGAACGGCCCCGCATGCACGTGTTCTTGTCGAATCAACACCTGTATGTGCAGTTTGTTGATGACGTCGCCGAACGCACGTTGGCGGCGGTATCCACCGCCGGCAAGCAGGCGGCGGTGACCGGCGCCGGCACGGCGCGGGCGCAGGAATTGGGGCGGCTGGCCGCCCAGGCGGCCAAGGAAAAGGGAATTGGCGAAGTGGTGTTTGACCGCGGTGGTTTCCGTTACGGCGGGCGCCTGCGCGCATTGGCCGATGCGGCCCGGGAGGAAGGCCTCAAGTTCTGAGCAGGGACATTAAGGATCGATTATGAGCGGATTTGATAAACGAAAAAAAGTGGATGCGGGTAGCGACCTGGCTGAGCGCGTGGTGCACGTGAACCGGTGCTCGAAAGTGGTCAAGGGCGGACGGCGCTTCAGTTTCAGTGCCTTGGTCGTGGCCGGCGATCGGCAAGGACACGTGGGGTACGCGCTTGGCAAGGCCAACGAAGTCGCCGACGCCATCCGTAAAGGGACCGAGGCGGCACGGAAAAATCTGATTGCGGTGACCTTGAGGGACCGCACCATCCCGCATGAGGTGACCGGCCACTTTGCCGGCGCCCAAGTGCTGTTGAAGCCGGCCTCCGAGGGAACCGGCGTGATTGCGGGTGGGGCAGCCCGGGCGGTATTGGAGCTTTCGGGCGTTCGCGACATTCTGGCCAAGTCGCTGGGCAGCAGCAATCAAGTAAATGTAACCAAGGCCACCATCAAGGCGCTAGAATCCCTGCGTTCCAGTGAAGCAGTGGCGGCGTTGCGCAACGCCTAACGGAAAGGATGGTCCATGATGAATTTGCATACGTTAAGATCGACGCCGGGCGCTAAAAAGCCGCGGCGGCGTGTAGGGCGCGGACGCGCTTCGGGGTGGGGTAAAACCAGTACCCGCGGGCACAAGGGACAAATGGCCCGTAAGGGGCACAAGGTTAAGCCAACCTTTGAAGGTGGGCAGATGCCCTTGGTACGCCGCGTGCCCAAACGGGGTTTCAAAAACGTGAACCGGGTGAACTATCGCCCGGTGAACTTGTCTGCTTTGGACCGTTTCGAGGACGGGACCGAGGTGACGATTGAGCAGCTGCGCGCGGCCGGGTTGGTCAGTGGACCGGCGATGCCGGTCAAGGTGCTGGGGACCGGTGAGCTGACGCGCAAGCTAACCGTGAAGGCCCAAGCCTTCAGCACCGCCGCCAAGGCCAAAATCGAAGCGGCGGGCGGTACCTGCGAAGTCGTGAAGTAGGATTGAGGATGACCGGCGCTTATGCTTTCTGCATTTACCAATAGTTTTAAGATTCCAGAGTTGCGGCAACGCATCCTGTTTACGTTTGGGCTGATTTTCCTGTGCCGCTTGGTGGCGGCGGTGCCCGTCCCCGGTGTGGACGCTGTGGCCTTGCGCTCGTTCATTGCATCGGTGCAGGCGCAGGCGGGCGGCACATTCGTGGGCATGTACAACTTGTTCAGCGGTGGTGCGCTGGAAAACTTTGCGATCGGCGCGTTGGGGATCATGCCCTACATCAGCGCCTCTATTATCATCCAGCTGATGACGGCGTTTATCCCCGCGTTGGAACGGTTGGCGCGCGAAGGGGATACCGGCCGCCAAAAGATCACCCAATACACGCGCTATCTCTGCTTAGTGTTGTGTGTGGTTCAAGGCTATGCGTTGGCGGCTGTGATGGAGAATCCGGCGGCGATCGGCATTCAGCAGCAGATTGTGATGACCCCGGGGTTCGGTTTCCGGATTATGGCGGTGATCACCATGACCAGCGGTACGATGCTGTTGATGTGGTTGGGCGAACAGATTACCGAACGCGGCATTGGCAACGGGATTTCGTTGATCATCACGGTGAGCATCATCAGTAATCTGCCCGGCGCGATTCAGGCGGCCATCAACATGTTCCGCCCGATTGAAGGCGGTACGGCGCAGTTCACCTTTTTCCATCTGGTGGCGTTAATGATCATGTTGTTCCTGGTCATTGCCGGCACCATCGCCGTAACGCAGGCGCAACGTAAGATTCCCGTGCAATACGCCAAACGCGTGGTGGGCCGCAAGGTGTACGGGGGACAGAGCACCTACATGCCCTTGCGGGTGAATTATTCCGGTGTCATGCCGATCATTTTTGCCGGCGCGATCCTGATGTTTCCCGCGCAGTTATTGAGTCGAGTGCCGAGCGAGGCCGTTCGGCGTTTCGCGGCGCTCTTGGAAATCGGAACCACGTGGTACAATCTGTTGTACGCTTTGATGATCATGTTCTTCTCCTATTTCTGGGTAGCGACGCAGTTCAAGCCAGTCCAGATCGCCGATGACCTAAAAAAATATGGCGGATATGTGCCCGGCATCCGTCCAGGTAAACCGACGGCCGAGTTTTTGGACCGGACCATGACGCGCCTGACGTTGGCCGGGGCGGTCTTCCTGACGGTTATCGCGGTAATGCCGATGTTGATGGCACAGCAGTTCGGGATTCCGTGGATTGTCGCATCGTTCTTTGGCGGCACCAGTATTTTGATTATTGTAGGCGTGATGCTGGACACAATGCGCCAGGTCGAGTCGCATTTGTTGACGCGGCACTATGACGGTTTTCTCAAGAAGGGCAAGCTGCGCTCGCGGAGATAAGGTGATGTGGGAAGCGATCATATTGCTGGGCGCGCCGGGCTCGGGTAAAGGCACCACCGCCGTCGATTTGACAGAAGCGGTTTCGGAATTCACCCATGTATCCACGGGCGACATGTTGCGCGCGGCGTTGAAAGCCGGGACCCAAGTGGGGTTGGAAGCCAAGCGCTACATGGAAGCCGGTGAGCTGGTGCCTGATGAAGTGATCATGAAGATTGTGCAGGAGCGCTTGATGGGCGGTCCGGCGGATGCGCATTACTTGTTTGACGGATTTCCGCGCACCTCGGATCAAGCCCGCTTGCTGGACGAATTGTTGCGTACGGACGGGCGTGGCCAGGTGACGCATGTATTTTTGTTGGAAGTGCCGCGCGATATTCTGGTGGACCGCATTGCCGGGCGCTTGCTTTGCAGGAAATGCGGGGCCGTTTATCACATTCGCAATTTGCCGCCGAAGCAGGAAGGCGTTTGTGACCAGTGCGGTGGCGAGCTGTACCAACGGGCGGATGATAACCGGGAGACGGTGGTCAACCGGTTGGAGGTCTTTGAAAAACAGACGTCCGACTTGATTGCGTATTATGAGCAGCAGGGCGTGCTCAAGCGGATTACCGCGCTGCAGCGGGAAAAGACGTTGGCGTATATACTAGAGCAGACGGGTCGGTCCGCTCAGTCGTCATGATTAAAATCAAGTCCACGGCGGAGCTGGAGCGAATGCGGGCCAGTTGCCAGATGGCAGCCACGGTGCGGGATCGGGTGGCCAAAGCCATTAAGCCGGGCGTGACGACGCAGGAACTGGACGAATATGCGCGGGACTTGATTGCTGACCTGGGCGGTCGCAGTGCCTTTTTGGGGTATCGCGGCTTTCCCGGACATATTTGTGTGTCGGTGAATGACGAGGTGGTGCACGGCATACCCGGCAAGCGCGTGGTGCAGTTGGGCGATATTTTGAGTGTGGATTTTGGGGTCGTCTATGATGGCTTCGTGGGTGATACCGCCACGACCGTTATGGTGGGGGTGACCGATTCCGAGGTGATTCGGTTGATTGCCGTCACGGAGGAAGCTCTGCAGGCCGCCATTGATCAGGCGGTGGTAGGCAAACGGTTGTCGGACATATCGCACGCGGTTGAGAAGGTGGCGGTGGCGGCTGGTTTAGGCGTGGTGCGGGATTTTGTCGGGCACGGGATCGGGCGGAAGATGCATGAGGATCCGCAGATTCCGAATTTCGGGGCACCGGGACGCGGCCCGAAACTGCGCGCGGGCATGACCTTTGCGCTGGAGCCCATGCTGAATTTGGGTAGTGCGGAAGTGGAAGTGATGGCGGACGGCTGGACGGTGTTGACTAAGGATCGTAAGCCATCCGCGCATTTTGAGCACACCGTGGCGGTGGCCGAGGGGCAGGCGGAGATATTGACCCTCGCAAAAAATGAGTGAAAGAGAATACTTTGTGCTGGACGCTGTTTTGAAGGATGTGATACAGGATTGCACCTTCACGGCGGTTTTAGCAAACGGCCACGAGTTAGTGGCCTTTCCCCGGTACGGGGAAAAGCGGGCGGTACGCGGCCGATTGCGGCCGGGAGACCGTGTGCGTGTGGAGATGTCACCCTACGACATGTCGAAGGGTACGTTTGTCGTTGAGTGCGAATAAAAGGATTTGGAAATCATGAAGGTGCGGTCGTCAGTTAAACGAATTTGTGAGCGGTGCCGGATAATTCGCCGCAAGGGTGTGGTGCGGGTTATTTGCACCAATCCGCGTCATAAGCAGCGCCAAAGTTAAACGAGGTGGTGGAGGAATTATGCCAAGAGTGATGGGAATAGATATTCCGGGGTACAAGCGGGTGGAATACGCCCTGCGTTACATTTACGGGATCGGACCGGCTTCAGCGCGGGCCGTGGTAAAGCAGGCGGGGATTGACCCCACCAAGAAGGCCAACGATTTGGTGGATGAAGAGGTCACCCGTCTGGCACAGATTTTGCAAGCCGATTACCGGGTGGAAGGGGATCTGCGACGTGAAGTCGCACAGAACATCCGCCGCATTGTGAGTATCGGTACCTATCGCGGTTTACGGCATCGCCGGGGATTACCGGTTCGTGGCCAGCGGACCAGTACCAATGCGCGCACGCGCAAAGGACCGCGTCGGACCGTTGGTGCGGTGCGCGGTAAGGAAGCCCGGTCGGCGGCGAAGCAGGCGTCGAAATAAGTTCGAGGAGTGCAGATAATATGGCGGAAGAAAACGATGTGAAAAAAGAAGCCCCCGAGGGGGCGGAGCCGACGGTGGAGAAAGCGCCTCCGGCGGCCAATGAACCGGTAGCCGAACAAACGGCCGCGCCTGAAGCTGCGGAGAAGCCCGCGCGCCGTAAAACGGCGGAGGACATCCTGCGCGAAGCGGATGACGACCAGCCGGCCGCCGCCGCCAAGGCAAAGAAAAAAGGGAAGGGCAAAGGCCAGCGCCATGTGCCGGTCGGCATCGCCCATATCCGCGCCACCTTCAATAATACGGTGGTAACGATTTCCGATGTGCGGGGCAACGTCATTGCCTGGCGCACCGCCGGTCGCTGCGGATTTAAAGGATCGCGCAAGAGCACGGCCTTTGCCGCCACCATGGTGGCCCAAGAGACCGCGCGTGAGGCGATTGGTTACGGATTAAACGAAATTGAAGTGCGGGTGCAGGGACCTGGTGCCGGCCGGGAATCGGCCATCCGGGCATTGCAAGCGGCGGGTTTGACCATTACCGCGATTCAGGACACCACCCCGGTGCCGCACAACGGTTGCCGGCCACCGAAACGCCGGCGCGTGTAAGTTTAGGAGAGGTAGCAATTATGGGAAGATATACGGGACCATCCTGCAAGCTTTGTCGCCGCGAAGGCATGAAGCTTTTTTTGAAAGGGGACCGCTGCTATATGGCCAAGTGCGCCATTGAGCAAGGCCGCACCACGCCGGGCATGCACGGTCACCGCCGCAGCAAGATTTCCGACTACGGTGTGCAGCTGCGTGAGAAACAGCGGCTGCGCCGGATGTACGGGCTACAGGAAGCGCAATTCCGGCTGTTCTTTGACCGGGCCGCACGCAAGACCGGCCGCACCGGCGAAACGTTGCTGCAAATGCTGGAGCTGCGCTTGGACAGCGTGGCCTAACGCATGGGATTCGCTTCATCGCGCAAAGCGGCCCGTCAGTTCGTGAACCATGGCCATATACGGGTTAATGGTCGCAAGAGCACGATTCCTTCACGCGTGCTCAAGGCGGGCGACGTGGTGGAAGTGATCAACCGGCCCGCCAGTCGCGAATACGTCAAACCGTTTATGGATGTGGCCGAGAGCCGGGGCTGGGCCCCGTGGATTCGCGTGGACAAGGACGCCGTCAAAGGTGAAGTCGTGCACGTCCCGAGCCGTGAAGAAATTCAACCCCTTGTCAATGAACAGCTGATCGTGGAGTTGTACTCCAAGTAAGGCCTGAAACAACCATCACCATACGAGCCGGTTAACGCCCGGTTCTGGGAGACATCAAATGCCAATAAGACTAGGACGATTCGAAATGCCCAAGCGTCTGATTAAGGACGAGGGCGAACAAATTGACAACTACGCGCTGTTCCATGCCGAGCCGTTTGAGGCGGGTTATGGGCGGACCATCGGCAATTCGCTACGACGCGTCTTGCTCTCCTCGCTGGAAGGCGCGGCGGTTTCCTCCGTGCGCATCGAGGGGGCGCTACACGAATTCTGCACGCTGCCGGGCGTGGTGGAGGATGTCACCGACATCATCATCAATCTCAAGGGTGTCTTGATTAAGATGTACTCGCGTGAAACGCGCAAGTTGACCATCAGCGTGAAAGGTCCGGGAGAGGTGACGGCCGGCGATATTCAGACCGATGGCACGGTGGAAATTCTGAATCCCGATCATCACATTGCCACCTTGGATCAGGACGGTAAGCTGGAAGCGGAGTTGGAAGTACGCATCGGACGTGGTTACTGCCCGGCCGAAGGCAACAAGAAGGAAAACCAGGAGATCGGGGTCATTCCGCTGGATTCGCTGTTTTCGCCGGTCCGCCGCGTCAAGTACGACGTGGAAAACACCCGGGTTGGACGCCGTACGGATTACGACAAGCTCATTCTCGAAATCTGGACCGATGGTCGTCTGACGCCTGAGGATGCCCTCACGCAATCCGCCGCCATCCTGCGGCATCACTTGGATGTCTTTGTCAATTACGACGAGGATGTGGTGGTGTTTGAGCAGGAGGAAGTGGAACAGGACGAACAACGCGAAGAGCTGCGGCGTAAGTTGGCGATGAGCGTCAATGAAATTGAACTGAGCGTCCGGGCCGCCAACTGCTTGAACAATGCGAATATTGTAACCGTGGGCGAGTTGGCGCAGAAGAGTGAACCGGAAATGCTGAAGTACCGGAACTTCGGCAAAAAGTCGCTTAACGAAATCAAGGCCAAACTTATCGAAATGGGGCTGGGCCTGGGCATGGAATTTGATGAAGACGTGCTGCGTCCGCCCAAAGATTAAGCGGGATTAAACACACCTTAAGCCAAGAGAGTAAGACCATGCGTCATCGTAAGCAAACTATCAGTAAATTAGGGCGGAACACCGCGCAACGGGAGGCCTTGCTGGGCCATCTGGTAAGCAACCTCATCCTGGTTGGCCGGATAAAGACCACCTTGCCTAAAGCCAAGGCGGCGCGCCGGCTGGCCGAAAGAATGGTCACGCTGGGCAAAAAGAACACCTTGGCGGCTCGCCGCCGGGCGGTGGCGCGGTTGCGCCGTAAGGACGTGGTCAAGAGCCTGTTCGACGACGTCGCGCCCGCGTTTCAGGACCGGGCGGGCGGGTACACCCGGATCATGAAACTTGGTCAGCGCGTGAGCGACAGCTCCGAAATGGCTTTGCTGGAATGGGTCGGCCACATTCCCAAAACGCCTAAAACCAAGTCAACCGACACGGATTAAATGGTCAAAAATATCTGTTGTATTGGTGCCGGCTACGTCGGCGGACCAACGATGGCCGTTATTGCGGCCAAATGCCCCGAACTACGCATCACTGTAGTTGATGTCAATGCCGAGCGTATCGCTGCGTGGAACGATGAAGCGGCTGACCGACTGCCGGTCTACGAGCCGGGCCTAGCGGACTTGGTGCGGACCGCGCGCAACCGTAACCTATTCTTTTCAACCGACGTGGAAGGGGCCATTGCGGCGGCGGAAATGATCTTCATTTCGGTCAATACCCCCACCAAAACCTACGGCATCGGCAAAGGCAAGGCCGCTGACCTTAAATTCATTGAGTCGTGCGCGCGCACAATCGCGGCGGTGGCGGATACGGACAAAATTGTCGTGGAAAAATCCACCGTGCCGGTACGCACCGCAGCGACCATTAAGAGCATCCTTGAGAATACCGGCAACCGGGTGAATTTCCATGTGCTGTCCAACCCTGAATTTCTCGCGGAAGGCACGGCGGTCGACGATTTATTGAATGCGGATCGTATTCTGATAGGGGGAGACGTTGACG
>PWVE01000020.1 GCA_003562335.1 PVC group bacterium | reverse complement strand
GCAAAACCTCCAAGGTCGACACGGAGGTCGACCCTCCGGCAAATAAACTGGCGTATTTTGCAGATTCCGGAGGGGCAGGCTCCGTCCTGCCCTCATGAATGGGAGGTTTTGCAAGAGCCTGCTAGGACAGATTGCCGGTTGGCGTTCTAATGTTGCCCCTCGAAGGCCGCCAGTGCGGTCGGCGGCATGGTGGTCAACGGTCGTTCCATGACCATCTCGAAATTCCTCCACATGGCTTTGCGCACGGTGGGCACATCCGGCGCGTCTGCACCCAGCAACGTGGCGAGCGAAGCTACCCTGTCGCCGACCAAACCACAGGGCACAATGGTCTGAAACCCGGACAAGTCCAGGTTCACGTTAAAACTCATGCCGTGAATAGTGATACCACGGCGCAGGTGAAAGCCAATGGCCGCCACTTTCCCGGCGTCCGTCCAAGCGCCATTCTTGCCAGCCACCCGGTAGGCCTCAATGCCGAAATCAGCACAGGTCCGCAAGGCAATTTCTTCCAAGTTGTGCAGGTAACCGTGTGCGTCTGCACCCAGCGTGCCGAGTCGGAGGATCGGATAACAGACCAGCTGACCCGGTGCGTGATAGGTCACGTCACCACCACGGGTTGCGCGGTGCAGCGCGATCCCACGCGCGGTCAGCTCCGCTTCCGATACCAGTAGATGCTGCGTACGCCCCCGTCGCCCCAAGGTCACAGTCGGCTCATGTTCCACGAACAATGCCAAGTCCGGCAACTGGTTTGTCCAGCGTGCACGAGCCCAGTCCTCCTGGGCAGCCGCCAGCGGGGCGTACGGCTGCGGTGTATCCCACACCACTCCCCAAGCGTTCACCATGCATATGCCTCGCGCCGCGATCAGGAATCCGGCAGGGTTTCCTCGTACTGCTCAGCCTCCAGGAGGTCGTCTAAATCAGCCATATTTTGCGGGCGCAATTTAAACAGCCAGCCTTCGCCGTACGGGTCTGCATTCAGTAGCTCGGGCGATTCTTGTAGCAGCTCATTGACGCCCGTTATGGTGCCGGCTACCGGCGCATATATATCTGACGCCGCTTTCACCGACTCCAAGACCGCGATCTCATCACCGACGCCTACCTGGTCGCCTATGGCCGGTAGCTCCACGTAGGTCAAATCCGACAATTGGGCCTGGGCAAAGTCCGTAATGCCGACCACGATCTCGTCATCTTCCTGCCTGATCCACTCGTGCGTTTGGGTGTATTGCAAATCATCCGGAATGTTCATTGCCAAGTCCTCTCTCTCTAACCTCTGGTTGCGATAAGCTGCTTAACTCCATCGCTTACAATACCCGACGCTGGGGCACAATCTTTTTTTAAAAAAAATAACGGCACAATGTGATCGAATGTTGAACCGGAGAGTGGGGCGTAGTAGGTTCCGCCCATGGCGATAATGGAAACGGGCACACAACGATGGCTTTGGCTCAGTCTGATAGCCTCCCTGTGCTTGGGGCTGGCGACGGCCTGCTATGAGCAGACCGAGTCGCGGCCCACTGACGAAAACGGGCCTGACGAGAATGGTGAGGAAGCGCCGGACCAAGCCGAGTGGGATGCCATCCGTTGGTTCACCCGGCAGGGACCTTCGGGGGCCAATGCTCGTTTGGTGATGACACTGGATGCAGAAATCAGCGCGGACGGACGAAGTGTGCGGTTTGCCTGGGACGCCTATCCGTGGGATGCCGACGGGGCCGCCCATTTCTTTACTTGGGATGGACAGCGCTGGCGGGGCGGGCGCTTTGACGTGATCGCTGAGGGCGGGGAATCGTCAAAGGACTTGCGGAACATACGAAATGGGTACAATAATCTACGCATTCCACCGGCCGGCACGCGCGTGGCCTTTGCGTGGACCTCAGCCGACGGCCGCGAACGAAGCAATTTGGTGGTTGATCGCTGGCCTTAACGCATAAAGGAACATACGAATGAAAAAGAAGTCACTTGATTTTTTGTCGCGCCTGATCGCGAGTGTTAGTCCTTCAGGCTACGAAGATGAAGCCGCTATGGTTTGGCTGGAGGAAGCCCGTTCTTTTGCCACCGACATCCGGCGCGATACCCATGGCAACAGCGATGTGGTCATTAATCCCGGCGGGACTCCGCGCATTATGTTGTCCGGGCATTATGATGAAATTGGCTTTGTGATCAGTCATATTGATGATGACGGCTTTTGTTATATTCAACCCGTAGGTGGTTGGGACCCGCAAATCCCGCAAGGCCAACATGTCATTATCCGTGGCCGTAAGGGACACGTGAGCGGGGTTATCGGTAAATGTCCCATTCACTTATTGAAAGACGATCAGCGTAAACAAGTAACCACCTTGGACGCGCAATGGGTGGATATCGGCGCGGCTAACCGCAAGGCGGCCCTAAAACTCGTCGCCATTGGCGATCCCTTGGTATTGGCACAACCGTTTTGCCGACTTGACCGCGATCTGGTCGCCGGGCGCGGCTTTGACAACCGCGCCGGTGCCTTTACGGTGCTGGAGGCGGCCCGCCAGTTGGCTAAGCTCAAGCCGCAGGCCGAGGTGCATGCGGTAGCTACCGTCCAGGAAGAAATAGGGTTGCGGGGCGCCCGGACCGCTGCTTTCGGGGTGGACCCGCACGTGGGCATTGCCGTGGATGTAACGTTTGCCACCGACTATCCCTCCATGGGGGACGCGATCAAGAAATATGGGAAAATTAAGGTGGGGCAGGGCGTGGTCATTACGCGGGGACCGAACGTGAATCCCAAACTGTTCGACCTGATGGTGGCGACCGCTGAAAAGCACAAAATCGCCCATCAGATCAACGTTGAATCCCGGGCCACCGGTACCGATGCCAACGCCATTCAGGTCAGTCGCGGCGGTGTCGCCACCGGGCTGGTGAACATTCCCAACCGGTATATGCACACCCCCTGCGAGGTGGTGAGCCTGAACGACTTGATGGCCACCGCCGAACTAATGGCGCGGACGTGTGCCGCTATTACGGGCGAGACGAGTTTTATTCCTTTCTAACGCCGTATGGATCGCTTAGCCAATATCCGCGTGGTCCTTGTGCGGCCACTGTATGGCGGGAATGTGGGATCGGTGTGTCGGGCCATGATGAACATGGGGCTACACGACCTGGTCATTGCGGAGCCCCGGCCGGAGTTCAACACGTTTGATGCTGTTAAATGGTCGTATCGCGCCCGCGAAATATGGGATCGACATCGCACCTTTGATTCGTTGGCCGCCGCCGTCGGCGATTGTCGATTAGTGGCGGGCACCTCGGTACGGGAAGGCTTGTACCGGCAACATTCGCGTACCCCGCGCGCGTGGGCCCCGCAGCTGCTGGCGGCAGCAGGGGAAGGGCCAGTGGCACTGGTGTTCGGACCGGAAGACAACGGACTAAGCAACGAAGACATCGCCTACTGTACGCACTTAATCAGAATCCCATCCACCGAAGCATATTCCTCGCTTAATCTCTCCCATGCGGTGATGGTCTGCGCCTACGAGCTGTTTGTGGCCGCAGAGGCCTACACCCCGCCGGCCGAAGCGTCGCCGCCCGCCACCGCCGAGCTGCGTGAGCGCATGTTCGGCATGTGGCGCGAGGCCCTGCTGGAGATCGGCTTCATGGAACCGCCCAAAGCCGACCATATGATGCTGGCCTTGCGCCGAATTTGGGCCCGGGGCGAGCTGACGGAAATCGATACCCGCATCATGATGGGCATCGCACGGCAGATGCAGTGGTACGCACAGACACATGGCGCTCGTTAGTCGAGCAAAAGAAGGGCTTTATCCAAATCAGCCAGGCCTGTCTCCACCCAGTTACGGGTTCGGTTTTTTCGGGGTTTATCCATATCGGCCGCAACTACCAGGCAGCGTGTCTTGGGATGCAGTGTAATCATGGACTGAAAGTTCTTTCCGGCCTCATCGTCAATTTGCCACTTGCATTCAATGGCCACTGGGGGGGCACCGCGGCGGGCAAGCACGAAGTCCACCTCGTGTTTCTGTTTATCGCGCCAGTAAAAAACAGCCTCCCGGCCCGCAAGATTTACCAATTCGTCCAGCACCAAGTGTTCCCATAGTAGTCCCTTATCCTCGGGCCGCAATTCGCGCCAACCCCGGGCGAAACAGACGAATCCCGTGTCGAACCCGTACACCTTGGGCATAGCTACAATTTCCCGCTGGGAATTCTTGGCAAAAGGCCGCACCACATGCACCACGCCGGTAGATTCTAAGACGCCCAAATAATTGGCCAGCGTGGTATGGCTGGCGGCGCATACCGAGGTGAAGGAGTTGAGTTGGCACAACTGGCCACTCTGCGTCAGTAGTAGTTCTAGCAATCGCATGAATGCATCCCGGCGCTCCAAGCGAAACAGTTCCTGTACATCCCGCGCCCAAAAGGCATCCAGCCACTCGGCGTAATCCTTTTCAGGAAAGAACGGACGCAGCAGATTCTCAGGCAGCCCCCCGTTTTGGAGGCGATGAGCGAGGTGTACACCGTTGAACGCCTCCAACTCACGATACAAAACAGGAAACAGATGCAGGTCGCGCTTTCGCCCCGTCAATGTGTCCCGAAAACGTTGACTGGCACCCAAGGTAGACGATCCGGTTGCCAGAATACGTGTTTTCGAAAAATGATCAGCGGCAATTTTTAGAAATTCAGAGGGATTTTCCAAGCGATGTATTTCATCTAAAATTAGTCGGCCAGGACCGAACGACTCAAGAAATCCCTCAACATCCTTCAGTTTGCGGCGTACGCGGGGCAGTTCGCAGTCCATGTATTCGGTAGCTGGAAGTGATCGGGCCAGTGTCGTCTTTCCAACACGGCGCACGCCCGTCAGCCAAAGAATAGACCGCTCCTCCCAAGCCGCTTCAATCTTCTGTACCCATATGTGACGATTTACCATATGAGTTTAGGATTGCATATAGTTATTCTATATGCAATTAAAAAAAAGATGTCTGGTGAGAAATGCAGGGGCCTATTTGTTTTTTGTCACGCGCCGCTCGGCATCGGCATCGTTATTGATGCGGTCCCGTTTCTCTGTAAGTTGGACAATCCAGATACAAGCTTCGTAAAGTATGATCAGGGGGAGGGCCATGATCAACTGGGTAAAGATGTCCGGCGGCGTCAGGATCATGGCCGCCACCAGCAGAATGATCACCACATAGCGGCGGCGTTCACGTAGTTGCGTAGCCGTCAACAACCCTAACTTTCCGAGGATCACCAGGATGACCGGCATCTGGAAGGCAATGCCGAAGGCCAGTAGCAAATGCACGGTGAAGGCGACGTAACTGTTGACCTGCGGTACCGGCTGAATGCCGATCCAATCATGCATTTGAAACATCATCGTCAGCGCTACCGGCAAGGTTCCGTAGTAACCCAGTAGCACGCCGATGATGAACAGCCCCACCGAAAAACCGCCCGCCCGCCGAACGGCGGTCTGCTCGGTTTGGGTCAAACCGGGGAAGATGAATTGCCCGATAAAGAACACCAGAAACGGGGCGCTAATGAGAAGACCGCCCCATAACGCGATACGCATGGCAATGGTAAATCCACCAGTGACTTCAATCGACTGTAGGAACAGGTCTGGTCGGTCGACCGCACGATCCAGCGGATGGCGTAGCCAGGCAAATATGAGCGGGGCAAAGGGTAGGGCTATACCGGTTCCGACCGCTAAGGTCACCGCACAACGAATACACATCTGGCGAAAATCCTCCAGATGTTCCATGAAGGGTTTGGTGTCGTCGGTATCGTCCGTATGGGGCTGGAGGAACTTCATTCCGACTTATCACTGGACGCCTGATTTGTCTGACCCGTCTCGGTTGGTTTGGTAGTAGGGGATTCCGGTGCGGGTGTCGGTTCTCCCTCTTCCTGCTCACCATCCGCGCTCTCATCATAGTCATCGTACTCGTCCACGTGGTCAAAGGCCGGCTCATCGTCGAGCTCGGTGGGGGCCGGCAGCTTCCGCGAGGACGAATTCGATGATTCATCGTCGTCCGAGTTCATGATTTCGTCGGACACTTCTTTTGCTGCACGCCGGAATTCTTCCATGGTGCGGCCTATTGTGCGTGCCATTTTGGGCAGGTTTTTGGCCCCAAATAGCAGCAACAACACCAATAGGACGAGCAATATCTCGCCCCCGCTGGGCGTTCCGAAAAAGGCGAGCACGTGTACCCAAAAACTATTGCGTGATCACGAATTCGGAACGGCGATTTTGTCGCCACGCTTCCTCGTTGTGTCCAAACGCCGCAGGCCGTTCCTGGCCGTAGCTGCGCGTTTGCAACCGTGCGCCATCAATACCCAAGCCAACAAGATAGGCGCGCGTGGCCAACGCGCGCCGTTCGCCGAGCGAAAGGTTGTATTCGCGGTTACCAACTTCACACGTATGGCCCTCAATGATCATGTTGACATTCGTATGGCGTCGCATATAGCGGGCCACGTCATCAAGTTTGGCTCGTTCCTCCCCAGCAATTTGGGCGCTGTCAAAGGGGAACAAAACGGGCGGGAACTGGCCCTCGATGTACTGTCCATCCTCCCCAAAGCGCGGCCCCAATCCCTCACCATATATCTGGTCGCTGTCCCATGCACCAATTGGACCAACGCCATCTTCGCCCGGTCCTGCGGCCGGGCGCCGCCGACAGCCCGTCGCGTTGAAAATCAACATTAGCCCAAGGCCCAACATAAAAAGACATTTATACTTATTCATTATCTATTTACTCCGCTGTTATATACCAACAATCTCACTGAACTCTGTTTATACATTCCTTCGCATAGCCAAGGAAATTACTGTGGAGACCACGCTGGAGAATACCAATCCCCCCGTTGTGTGGTCAAACGTACCGGAGGATCGCCCGCCGTGTCAAGAACGTAGATGTGCGAACGGAAATTTTGACGACGCGCACAGGCAATATGCCGCCCATTGGGTGCCCAAGAGGGGTCTTCGTAATCGGCCCCGTCCGGCGCCTCCAAATAGCGGATTTGCTCCGTACGCGGATCCATGATGGCAATTTGGTACTGCCCGCCAATGCGGCTGGAAAACGCAATGAGCCCATTGGGCCCCCAATCCGGGGACACATTGGTACCCCGTGTGGTGACCCGCCGCGGGCGACCACCATCGCGACTAATAATGTATAAGTGCGGCCGACCTCCGGGGTCCGAAACGTACACGATCTCGCGGCCGTCCGGCGACCATGATGGGCTGGCTTCATTGGCCTGCGGTGTGTTCGTCAGGCGCGTTAAGCGCCCGGTACGCAGTTGCTTGACGTACAGCTCCGGGTTGCCGTCCTTCGACAGAATAACCGCCATTTCGTTTCCATCCGGCGAAATGACACCGCCTGAGTTTAGTCCACTATGATTAGACAAGACCCGGCGCTCCCCGCTATCGAGATCCACATGGAACACGTCCGGGAACCGACGTAAAAATGCCGTATAGGTCAAAGCGTTCCCCGTAGGTACCCAGCGCGGGCGCACGGCAATATTGCCGTCCTGGGTGAGCGGACGAAAGTTTCCGCCGTCGGCATCGCAAATATACAATTCCCTGGCGCGTTCGGTGGCCCCCACCAGGACAATTCGTGTGGAGGCAATGCCGCGTCGACCGGTGATGGCCTTGACCAAGTCGTCGGCGACCCGGTGGGCCAACCGCCGGGCATCGTCGGCGGAGTGCCGATAGGATTGGGACATGAAAGAGCGTCGATCGGCCGTGCCGGTAGCACGGCATTGGACGTGCAGTTGATTACGCCGCAGCGTGACCTCGCCTGAAACGGCTACTTCCGCCCGCGCCGCCGGTGTCACCTGCAACCAACCGGACCGGTCGAGGTTGGTGCGCAACGTACGCATGAACAACGTAGCCGCTTCCCCCTGGCCAACCGCTAACCCGTCTAACGAGACGGCCACCTTTTCGCCTGCCGGCTTGGAGATTACAATTTGGCCCCGCGCCGTTAGTCCCCCGCTGACAGCCAAACCGAGCAAAAGAAAGCCCATAAAACAGGATTTGAAATACGTTTTGGATAAATCGTTCATAGTCCCCCCGTCAATTCGAAGCGTATGGTAAAATCATGATGTGCCCCTGTCAATTCATCGGGCAGTGGTGGCAGCCGCTGCACTTGGTCCAGGGCGCGCTCGATCGATTGGTCCATGGCCGCCTGGCCGCTGCCTTGCACAATTTCACGCTGGCTGACGGTCCCGTTGCGCTGAACCCGGAGCCGGACCGTGGCGGTCTGCCCCGGCATGATGGTGGTGGGCTGGGTCCACGCACGATAGAACGTTTCCTGTATCAGTGCATAGTAGCGGGCCCGGGCATCCGCCGTGGAGGCACCAGCAGGAGTGGGGCGACTATCCGGCAGCGACTGTTCCAAGCGACGGCGAATCTCTTCCGGCGACAAGCGCGGTTCGGGCGTTGGTGCCGGGGTCGGATCGCGGCGTACCCGCTCGGTGCTGCGTTGCACGCGGGGCGTTGGTGGCGGCGGTGGCGGTGGCGGCGGTGCTTCGGGTTGCGGGGGCGGGGGCGGGGCCGGTTCAGCCGCAGGCGCATGGGCGGGTTCGGACGCAGCGGGCGTATGCAAGGCCACAAACGTGGTCGGAGGTTCACGGGGCGCACGACGCTGAAGCCAACGCCGGACACCGGAATAGATCAGCAATCCGCCAATCAAAAGGGCGTGCACCATAGCCGTGCGCCACAGCGTCCGACGAAATCGGAGATCCGCCGCATGGCTCATGGTTGCTCCGGCGCGGTTACCAACGCCATGCGGCTAATTTGCGCCTCGGTCAAAATTTGCAATACCGCCATCACCCGTCCGTAGGCCAGCGTTTCATCGGCACGGACCAATACCACCGCCTGTGGATCCACACTGGCTAATACCTGCATGTCCTGCGCCAACTGTTCCAGCGAGATGGGCACGTCGTCCAGGTAGACGGTGCCTTCACGATCCACACTGATACGGCG
>PWVE01000170.1 GCA_003562335.1 PVC group bacterium | reverse complement strand
CAAAACCTCCAAGGTCGACACGGAGGTCGACCCTCCGGTAAAAAACAGCCGTATTTCGCAGGTTGCCGGAGGGGCAGGCTCCGTCCTGCCCTCATGAATGGGAGGTTTTGCAAGAGCCTGAGTGGCCACAATTGACGGGGTACTTGCGTGGGGAAAAGATGATTACGACGATTGGTATCAAAGTGGCGGCATTGGTGGTGTTTGTGTTTACGGTCCCGGACGTGCGCCTGCTGCTGTATATGGCCTCTGTGGGGCCGGTGCATGTGGAATCACCCTGGCGCGTGGTGATCCACTCCCTACTCGCGCTGGTGACGGGCGTCTATCTGTATCGGTCGTGGCGTCCGCGAAAGGCGGAACACACGTCATGATCACCAGACCCCGCGTTCTTATGAGGTAACCACCATATGGCTTACTCCTCCTCAGCGCCGGATGCGCCCATGTCCCCCAACGGGAACGTACCGGACCAGTTATTAGCGCCCGGTTTCGCCCATTTGTTCAGGGAAACCGCCGACCTCGTATTGCTGCTGGACGACACGGGCGCCCTACTCGCGGTCAATCCGGCTTTTGAAACCTACACCGGCTGGACCGCAGCCGATTGCCTGGCCGATCCTGAATATTGGGCCAAGCTGGTCCATGCCGATGATCACACCACGTGGCGGACCATGCTGACCGCCGGGAATTCCCAAACGTCGATGTCCGCCTCCCATGAGCTACGTTGGCTGGGGGCGGCGGGTATCTTTCAATGGTTTGAATTGCATTGTCGCCCCGTCCACGCTGCCGACCGGCAGGACACGAGCTGGATCATTGTCGCCCACAACATACATCCCCGCAAGGAACGGGAACGGCATTCCCAACAACAGGAAGGCTCGCTGGAGAGGCGCAACGAGCGGGCACAAATGCTGATTTCGCGTCTTAAACATCTACTGGGCAAAGTCGGGGCGCTCCCGGCGGATATCACGGCCTATTGCGAGGGCACCTGCGAAATCCTGCGGGAAATCTATCGTAGCGACGCCGTCTATATTCACACGTCCACCAACGATACGGTTTACCACCACGCGGCGCACACCGCCGCAGCCGACGCCCCTTTCCGCGTCCCGCCCAGCCTGAACAGCACCGTGATTCAGTCGGAAGCTCCGCTTTATTCCAACCGGCTCCATTTAACCGACCCTTACCGGCACGATGAAGCAGTCCGCCGTGCCGGTTACCGCACCTATTTGGGGGCGCCGCTGCGTGATTCCAGCGGCCTGCTGCGGGGCGTACTGGGGGTACTGTCCACCGAGAAAAAATATTATGACCAAGCGGAAGTGGAACTGATCACGATTGCCGCATTGCAAGTCGCCGCGCGCCTGCGCGCCGAGGATCAGCTGGCGGAAAACCGTGCCTTGGCCGAGCATTTACGGCACGCCCAAAAAATGGAGGCGGTGGGATTGCTGGCCGGCGGGATTGCCCATGACTTCAATAATATCCTGAGCGGCATTTTGGGGTTTGCTTCCCATCTCACGACCAAAGTGGAAAAAGGCACTACCTGGCATCGCGATCTGCAACTGATTGAGCAATCCGCCGTGCGGGCGGCGGAATTGACCAATCAATTACTGTCCTTTGCGCGGCGGCGGCCCATGCATAAACAGCCGGTCGGTATCAACCGTATCGTGCAGGATGTACTCCACCTTGTCCGGCGTTCGGTGGCCAAAGACTGCGCCATTGAAGTTGAGCTTAGCCCGGACCCGGACACGGTGCTGGGAGACGCCGGCCAACTCAACCAGGCCTTTATGAATCTCTGTCTGAACGCGGTTGAGGCGCTGCGCGATCAGCCCGACGCCATGCTGCATATCCGCACTGAAACACGGGTCCTGGCGGCTCACGAGTGCAAGTGGTTGAATGCGCCGACCACCACCCCTTACGTGTGTATTTATTGCCGGGACAACGGGGTCGGCATCCCGGCGGAACAACAACCACATATTTTTGAACCGTTCTATACCACGCGGTCGGACACGGGCGGTACGGGGCTGGGCTTGTCCATTGTCTACGGGATCATCACCAATCACGGGGGGCACGTGCGGGTGGACAGCGTGGAAGGGCAAGGCACGGAATTCACCTGCTACCTGCCGGCCAGCGATCAACCGGCGGTAGCCCCGGCACCGGACATGCCCACCGTAGTGGGCGGGACGGAGACTATTCTGGTGGTCGACGATGAGCACGTGGTGCGACACATGGTTACCGAAGTCCTGACGGCGCATGGGTACAAAGTCCGGTCGGTGGAGTCGGGACATGCCGCGTTAGCGCTGCTCGATCAGGCGCGGGGCCGGATCGATCTTGTGCTGTTGGATATGGTCATGCCGGGGTTGGACGGGGAACGCACCTTTCGCGCCTTGCGCGCCATGGTCCCCGATCAGCGCATTTTGTTGACCAGCGGCTTTGTGCAGCAGGAAAAAACCGACCGGCTACTGGCGGCCGGAGCTGCGGGAATGGTCACCAAACCCTATCGTAGCGAAGCACTGTTACAGCAGATCCGCCAAGCCCTGGATCACCACGCTTAACCCAGCGTGAGCGTGCGCCAGGCGGATGGCAATTCCGCGACAACATCCATCGCCAATAGCGGAAACTTCTGCCTGTACTCGGGCAATGCGAAAGAAAAATATCGAATGTCCTGACCTTAAAACCTGACCTTAAAACCTTGACGAAAGAGAGCGCAAGCGGTATCAGAATCATGTGAAAGAGGAAAGACCATGACAGATACAGCCTTACAACGTGTTTGGGATTCCAGGGAAGCTATTTCCCGTAGATGCGGCTTTGATTCCCGCAAGCTCGTCCAATTCTATCAATCCCGACAAAAATCAGATCAAACAAAGAAATCCACGGTACCCAATAAGCCACGCAAGCGCGCCTTACTGGTCCCGTGATTTCCTTCTATCCGGCGCGCTGTAAGAAATTGGTGGAGTACGTGCTGCGAGGAGCGTGTGTGAAGGTTGTGCTTGAATCTGAAAAGGACTGTGTCATGTCGAGCTGAGCCTGCCCTGAGCGAAGCCGAAAAGACATCTCCGAATCGCGCCGACCACCGTCGCATTGGGAACGGATTAAAGGCGACGACTACGGATTACGAATGTCCCTCCAAAATCGTCCACCGTAGTCGTCGTAGTCGTCCACCAGACGCAGATAAGAAAATGATCTCACCCGCCGGGAGGGCGAGCTCCGCGAGACCGGGAATCAACCTGCGGCGTCTTCCACACGTAGTCCATCTACACTTCGTCCTGTTACACGTAGTCCTTGGTACACCTAGTCCAAATAGCCCGTGCGTGGATTCCCCGGGGGCGTGGGGCCAGGGAACTATGTGTGGATGGACTACGTGTAAGGGGACTATGTGTATTGGGACTACGTGTGGATGGACTACGCGTGTTGGGATTCCAGGGAAGCTATTCCCCTGGGCCACGCTTAACCCAGCGTGAGCGTGCGCCAAGCCAGCGGCAACTCCTCGACAACATCCATCGCCAACACACTGGCTTCGGCACCGTTGTCCGCTGCCAAATCGCCTGCTTGGCCGTGCAGATATACGGCGGTACGCGCCGCGTTCAAAGGGGTATGCCCCTGAGCCAACAAGGCCCCGATCAGACCGGCCAACACATCGCCGGTCCCTCCTGTGGCCATCCCCGGGTTCCCCGTCAGATTGATATGCGCGGGTCCGTCCGGCGCCGCGACCACGGTCAGGGCCCCTTTCAACACGACGACGGCCCCCCACTCCTTGGCGGCGGCCCGGGCCGCGTTCAGTCGGTCGGCCTGCACCGCGGCCACCGTCATCTCCCGCAGGGCGGCAAATTCGCCCGGATGCGGCGTGAGAATCAGCGGCGCTTGGGCCTGCTGCAACCACGCCGTGCGCCCGACCAATACCCGCAACGCATCGGCATCGAGCACCAAAGGACAGGTCGCTGCTTGCAGCAAGCGCTCAATGATCCCGGCCGTATCGTCCCGGGCCGTCATCCCGGGCCCCGCGACCATCGCTTGGAAATGTGGGGCGTCGGCCTGCCAAGCCTCCATAACGTCCACCGCTAAGCCACCGTGCGAGCTCGTGGCCTGTCCGCGCACAATGGCTTCCGCACCGGCGGTGGTCCCGACCGTGGCGGCAATCGTGGACGGAACCCACACCGATACCAGGCCCGCCCCACCCCGTAAGGCCGCCCGCGCCGCCAAGGCCGGTGCACCGGGATAATCGGACGAACCGCCCAGTATGAGGACATGTCCGAAATCCCCTTTATGTGCCAAACGCGACCGGCGCGGTAACAGCGGATGCAAATCTGACCGGTGAATGACTTCGATATCCGGCACCCCATCCATCGCCTCCACGTATTCCGGCGGGAACCCGATGTCCGCCACGGCCAAGCGACCGGCATAATCCAGTGCCAGGGGTTCCACCAAACCCGGCTTGGGCAACCCCATGGCGATGGTCAAATCCGCCCGCACCGCCGCACCGTCGGTCGTGCCGGTGTCAGGGTCCAGCCCCGACGGGACATCAATGGCCAGTACCCATGAGCGTTCGCGAAAGGCGTTGATGTAGGCAATGGCGGCAGCCACCGGTCCCCGCGCCGGGCCGGAAGTACCGGTGCCCAGCAACCCGTCGATCACGATATCACCGGCCGTATGCGTACGGCACGCCGTGTCCCAATCATCAGGCGTCCCCCATTCATACACCGGCACGTCCAACGGTTCCAAGCGCTGTAAATGCGTGCGGGCATCGCCTCGGACATCTTCCACCCAGCCCGCCAGACACACTTCAACATCGAACCCTTTTTCGCGCAGGTACCGTGCGGCCACAAAAGCGTCGCCCCCGTTGTTCCCGCGTCCGGCCACACACTGCACCACGGGCTCATACCCGCCCCACCACGCGGCCTGCTGACTTGCTGATTCGGCCAAATGGTATCCGGCACGATCCATCAACTCTTCGCCGGTCCGGCCATACTCTTCAATGGTGCGCCGATCCAAGGCCCGCATTTGTTCACTGGTCACGATCTTCATGTTGCGGGCTCCTTCTGGTCAACGGAATGGCCGCCGCCCAGCACGGCCTGGCCGACGGCGTAGTGGGTGGTATGCGACAGGCTAATCCACACCTGTTGAATTCCTTTTTGCGCCAACCGACGTTGCATCGCCGCGCTGAACACCACCTGCGGCGCGCCGCTGACCGTATCGCGTTCCACGCTCATGTCCAGCCAGCCGAGTGCTCCGCCGATCCCGGTTCCGCAAGCCTTGGCAATCGCTTCCTTAACCGCAAAACGCGCCGCATAATGCACCCACGGGGCGGCTTGTATTTGGCAGTACGCCTGTTCAGCGCGCGTGAACACGCGGTCCACAAAGCGCGCGCCCCAACGCTCGATACAATCCCGCATACGGTGGGTCTCCACCAAATCCACGCCGATCCCCTGGATGCCGCCGGTGATCATGGGTCAGGGGTCCGTTCCGGGACCGGCCGCCAGCGCGGTCAACATTTCAGTTACGGCGGTTTCCATGCCTACCAGCACCGCGCGGCTAACGATACTATGCCCGATGTTGAGCGTGTCCAGGTGCGGAATCTGCAGAATCCGGGCCACATTTCCCAAATGAATACCGTGCCCGGCATTCACCCGCAATCCGGCCGCATGTGCCTGTTCCGCTCCGTCCACCAGTTGCTGCAGGAGCGGGGCTGCGGCCGCCCCCTCGGCATTGCAAAAGTGGCCGGTATGCAACTCCACAAAGTCCGCACCTGATTGCGCGCAATGCTCGAGTTGCAACGGATCCGGCTCCACAAACAAACTTACCGAAATCCCCGCAGCCAGTAGGCGGTCCACGGTCGCACAAACCTGTGTTGACCGACCGGCCACATCCAGCCCGCCTTCCGTGGTCAGTTCCTCGCGGCGTTCGGGCACCAAACAAACTTCTTGCGGACATACCTGCAAGGCAATTTCAACGATCTCAGGGACACACCCCATCTCCAGATTCAACGGCACGTCCAAGGCGGCCTTTAGCGCGAACACGTCAGCGTCCTGAATATGGCGCCGATCCTCGCGCAGATGCACCGTGATCGAATGCGCTCCCGCCGCCACGCAGGCCTGTGCAGCCGCCACCGGGTCGGGGTAGCGTGTGCCCCGGGCCTGGCGTAGGGTGGCTACGTGATCAATGTTCACGCCTAATTTTACGGGTACAGCATTCATTTGAGTTGGCGAAGGGCTCCGTCAAAAAGCGTCTTTGGGGGTCTGTCCGGTGGTATCATGTTTCAGCATACTCGCTTCATAAGCCAGGCACAAGTTAGCACCGCGCGCGCGCGCATTCCACATGGCGGTGCGCGCGAATTCGAGCATTTCACGGGCTTGGCCCGTATGGTTCGGATGTCCCGCCACGCCCATGCTAACCGTCACGTTCAACGTCCGCGACTCCAACTGAATGGGCTGGCGTTTGATCTGTGCGGCCAGGCGCCGGGCCACTTGCAGCGCGTGCGCGGGGGCACAATCCAGCACCAACGCAAAGTCCGCCTCATCTGCGCGGGCCAGGATATCCGTGTCGCGCGTGTCGTCCGCCAGCACCGTGGCGATGGCCTGGCAGACGGTGTCACCAGCCGCTTGCTGGTAGTGGTTGATGTATTGTCGAAAATGATCAATAGAGCAGTAGACCACACTAACCGGATCACCCGCCGTGCGCTGCCGGGCCACCATCTTGGCTAGGGCCGCCCCCAACCGTTCCGCCTTCAACGCACCGGTCACTTCGTCCACCATCGCGTGCGGGCGGCCGGTCGACTCTGCGGGCGGGGGTGCCGGTTCCGTTTCAGGTTCGGCAGGAGGGCCCTCGCCCCCCCAACAATACGGTTGCCCCTGTGCCCGGGCGGTCGCCAAAGCCGTTTCGGCGGCATCGATCAACGCTTGGGTGCCCGTGCCGTGCGCGGGGTAGCTGACTACCCCGATCCGCACCTCCGCACGCGCGCTGGCCCCGTTGACCAGACGCTCCAGGATGGGTCCGGCTTGTGACGGGATAAACTGCCCAATGACCCCCAGCTGCGTATCCGACCGGCGCAACACCAAATCTTTATGCCGCAATTGTTCCTTGAAGCACTGTTCCGTGGCCGTCACCGCCGCCGCTGCTGCATTATCTGTCCCCTCGGATTCGCCCGTGCTTACCGGTCCGCAATCCACGAGCATCAGTGTAAAGGGTTCCGGTTCCTGATGCAGCCCGCCCAACTGCTGGACCACACGTAACGTGAATACTTCCTGCGCATTCAAGCCGGTGGTGTCCGCACGCGCCAGTTGCTGGGTCAGAAAGTAGAAGCGCAGGAAACTGGCGACCAACGTCAACAGCACAAACGCCCCTGCCACCACGAGCAGAAAGATGAAGAATTCCGTAATGAAGGCTAATGCAGGCATCGTTTAAACCAGTACCTCACCGCTGCCCGCGTCAAAGAAATGGGCTTTCTGCAGATTGATCACCAGTTCGATCTGCTGATCGACGGCCGCTTCATCGTGGGCACCCAAGCGGGCAATAAAGGTATTCCGGCCCGTGTTGAGATAAACAAAAATTTCGGCCCCCATCGGTTCCACCACCTCAATCGTTGCGCGTATGCGGTGACCGGGATCATGGTCCGTCGCCCGCCGCGCATCTTGAATATCTTCCGGGCGCACCCCGAAAACCACCTGCTGGCCCACGTATCCGGCCACCTTCGCCGCTGCCCGCTCATCCAGGCAAAGGTCAAACGTGCCTTCCTTAAACCAAGTGGCCCCATTCTGCTGCACGACGCTACCGTTAAAGAAGTTCATTGGCGGGCTGCCAATGAAACCGGCCACAAACTGGTTGGCTGGCTGATCGTACAGTTCCAGCGGCGTCGCGACCTGCTGAATAATGCCGTCCTTCATCACCACGATCCGGTCCCCCATCGTCATGGCCTCCACTTGGTCGTGCGTGACGTAAAGCATCGTAGCGCCCAGGCGCGTGTGCAGCTTGCTAATTTCCGTGCGCATCTGCACCCGCATCTTCGCGTCGAGGTTCGACAACGGCTCATCAAACAAAAAGGCCTTCGGTTTACGCACAATCGCCCGTCCAACCGCCACCCGCTGGCGCTGGCCGCCGGAAAGTTCTTTAGGTTTGCGCTCCAGCAATTCGCGGATGCCAAGAATGTCGGCTGCTTCCCGCACCCGCTGGTCGATCTCGGCTTTGGGGAATTTGCGTAATTTCAAGCCAAACGCCATGTTCTTGTAAACACTCATGTGGGGGTACAAGGCGTAGTTCTGAAAGACCATCGCAATGTCACGGTCTTTGGGCGGCACATCGTTTACCTTGCGCCCATCGATGTAGATTTGGCCCCGGCTAATTTCTTCAAGACCCGCCACCATGCGCAGGGTTGTGGATTTACCGCAGCCCGACGGTCCTACCAACACCACAAATTCCTGGTCCTCTATTTCCAGATTCGCATCCCGTACCGCCATAACATTGCCGGGATAAATCTTATACACATTTTGGAGAATGACTTTAGCCATGATTGCTTTTCTTCGTTACCGGCGCGCCGACCCATTGTGCGTGTGGCGTCCTATTCCGCGAGCCGCACCCTAATGCATCCGCTTAATCTTCACAATACGCTGGCTAGGCGTAGGGGCTCGATATTCTTCAGGCACCTCGATACGTACCGTCGCCTCTTTGCGGTCAAGCTCTCCACCCAGTAGGCCCGTGGTGGCTTTATCCTCGGAGGCGCTCGTGTCGAGAGGATCATCCGCGACGGTGCCAGCGGGTACCGGCACCTTCATTTTCCTGCCGCACGCCGGACAGTCCAGCGACCAACCGGCCATCTTCTCCGGGGCATCCAGGTTCTGTGCACAATAGGGGCAATCGAAATTTATATTCGCCATCATGACCTCCAAGTTTCACTCATGTGCGCAGGGATACCATGAAAATCGGCCACGTGACAAGATTTCACTTGGTAATTCAGAATACCTGTTCTACAGAATACAGATCGAACGCGAGGAATCGCTCAACACCATGAGATTAGTAAATTACATACATCAGAGGCTCTTGCAAAACCTCCAAGGTCGACACGGAGGTCGACCCTCCGGTAAAAAAACAGCCGTATTTCGCAGGTTCCCGGAGGGGCAGGCTCCGTCCT
>PWVE01000176.1 GCA_003562335.1 PVC group bacterium | reverse complement strand
TGCTGTTGGACGGCGCGCAGGCCTTGCAACTGGCCACGGCCCGCGACTACAAACGGGCTTATGACGGCGATGCCGGGCCGAACACGGGCGGGATGGGTTCGTTCACGCCGGTACCTGATGTCACGCCGACGGAACAGGCGCAGATCGACGAAGAAATTTTGCAGCCGATTCTGAAGGGGCTACAGGCTGATGGCATTGCGTATCGCGGTTTCCTGTATGTGGGACTGATGCGGACGGAGCGTGGTTTTCGCGTGTTGGAGTTCAACGTGCGTTTAGGTGATCCGGAAACGCAGGCGGTGCTGCCGGTTGTGGGTGCCGATTTGGGCCCGTTACTGAGCGCGGCTGCCGATGGACGGCTAGGGGACATGGCCGGGCACGAGCGGTGGGAATCGGCCGGACCGAATTTGGCGCGTTGGTCATCTAGCCAAGCAGCGGTATGCGTGGTGCTGGCCGCGCCTGATTATCCGGCCTCTTCGTCTGCCGGCGAGTTGTTGGCAGGCTTGGCGGCCGCTGAGCAGACCTTGGCGCCGCACGAGTTTTGTTTTCATGCCGGTACGCGCTGGGACGGGTCGGAATGGAACACCGATGGCGGCCGCGTGTTAAGCGCCGTGGCCACCGGCGAAGCGGTGGTAGACGCCCGGGCACGCGCCTACGCCTTAGTGGACCGCCTAAACCTGAAGGCCCTGCGCCACCGGCGCGACATAGCGGCTTATTAGTTGGCTGCTGGGTGTGTTCTACTCCTCCTCGATGATTCGGGGCCAGCAACCGCGCAAAAAGCCGTGGTGGGGGTGGAGCACGGGCAGGGTCTCGCGGGTGGGCGTTTGCGGTTGATGCTGATGATCCAGAAAAAAGCAGCCGTAAGGCGCATCCATATCCATCAAGAGGTCAAAAAGGGATTTCGCCTCCCGCATGGCCGTCAACCATGCGTCCTTCAGGGCAGCAGGATCCACCGGCTGCGCCCACTTCAAGCTGTCGTAGGCCTGCCGGTCATACCGGTGCGTACGCATCAACTCCGCGTGCATGAAATCCGGATTCAGCCCCGGATCCTTCCCCGCCGCCGCCCAGATCAAAGCGCCTAGAGAAAGACGCGTCTGGTGCAAATGAATTAAATCCGCATAATCCCGGATAAGCCCCCTGCCTACACCCGCCAGCACTTTGTTAGTCGCCGCATCCCAAAGGTTGAGGCGGTAGCCCATGAGGGCGTCTGCTTCCACGGGAAAAAAACGAAAAGCGGAATCTTGCACCCATTCCATCCTGGTCGCCGACGTGCCTTTAGACACTTTTGCCCGATGAAAATTGGGTCGGCTCAACAGCGTGACGATTTCATACCCGTGCTCCTGTAAGGTTTTCTGGTCCGCTTCCACGCCCTGCTGTAAAGCCAATGTGGAATCATGAAAAACGTCGATGTCCTCAGATGTGCGCGGAGAATCCTTCGCCAGGTTAAGGACTGTAGCCCCTCCGATAAAACTATCGGGATTGCGGTTTGCGGCCAGCGCGCGCAGAATCCCAGCCTCAAAAGGACCAATGGGCACGCTATGACTCCTTCCCTGTGTAAAGCTTGTGAAGTTTCTTCGCAAGCATGAAGGCTTGCGCATCACCCTCGTTTCGAAGGGACTGTATCACGGTGGGGACCTGGTCGTTTTGTATCGTCCATTCCGGATCAAAACTCCAAAAGCACCGTGTTTTATACTGGCGGAACGCCTTGCGTGCCTCGCGGACTGCCACCATGCGACGCGCCTGGATCGGATCCAGCCGCCGGCGGCTTTTTCGCCCCCCTTTGGCACCTATTTTCCGCAAATACGTTTTGATCTCGTCGCTTACCGATTCATTCATACCTAAAGGGTACTGTAAGCTGCTTATGATGTCAAATGCGCTGGATGCCGCCCCAATCCGTAAATAAGGCCGTGAGCCGTCAGGCAACCGGATGATGAGAGCGCGCTCGTTGGACGGAAGTACGCCGTCATTCGCTTACAGCGCAACAGGTGCTCACGGTTTCGACAAATATCTGCCTGATAGCGGCGTGCAGGTGGCCGTTTGAAGCCACTGCGCGAAACCGCAAGTCATCCAGTTTTTCGATGATTTCAAATTTGCCGCCCGCTTGTTCCAGAATCAGCGCGGCGGCGGCGGTGTCCCAGGGGTAGATGCCGAGCGCGGTGTAACCCTCACCATGTCCGCGGGCTACCCGGCAGATATCGAGGGCCGCCGAACCCATCACACGGGCCTTTTGTGCCTGGTGCAGAAAACGGTTGTACAACTGGGTGCCGGCATCGAAATCGCCGGGTTCCTTGTTGGTGTCGGTCATGATTAATGCGTCGGCCAGTTGGTCGATGGTCGAAACCGCGATGGGTTCCCCATTCAGGCGGGCCGGTTGGTCGCAGGTGGCGGTATAGCATTCATCTAGGGCCGGGGCCTGAATCGCGCCCGCCAACGTGCGGCCCTGATGTTCCACCGCCACCGACGTGCACCATAGCGGCCAGCCATGCGCGAAATTCACCGTGCCGTCGATCGGATCCACAATCCAGCGCGGTTGCGATTCGTCGCGGTCATGGCTCGACTCCTCGCCCAGAATTGAATGGTCGGGAAAAGCGGCGTGGATTACTTCGGCCGCCTTGATTTGGCATTCCTGGTCGAGCACCAGCTTGATGTCATGGGCGGCGGACGACTGGGTTTCCATGCGGCGATGCCGCTGGGTCCAAGCGTGCGTCGCGGCCGTTTGCGCGGCCGACACCGCGCACGCCAATAGATCGGTTGTGTGGGGTATGGACATATCGTGTATGGTCTCGAGTGGTGTATAAGTTGACAGGGGCGGGCATTTCGTAAACGCTAACCCCATGACGAATCGACCCAGTATCACTACCAGAATCGGGGACAAGGGCACAACGCAATTGTTTTCCGGCGAAACGGTGTCCAAAAACGGCCCGCAAACCAACGCCTACGGTGATTTGGATGAGGTGGTCAGTTTGCTGGGCATTGCCCGCAGCCTGACGCCCCGGGCGACGACGGCCAAACGGTTGATTGGATTGCAGCGCGAGCTGTTTGTCCTGGGCGCGGAATTGGCCACTACGACCGGTGCCAAGGAGCTGCTCGGGCGTCGGGTCGACGACGCTATGCTGGCCGCGCTGGAAGCGGAACGCGAGGCGTTGGAAGCCGCGATTACGATGCCGACCGGGTTTGTGTTGCCCGGGGGTACGCCTGCCGCTGCCCATCTCGATTTGGCCCGGGCCGTTGCCCGCCGCTGTGAACGGAAAACCGTAGGCTTGGTGGAAGCGGGGCTGTTGGATAATCCGCTGGTGGTTATTTGGTTGAATCGTCTTTCGGATTATCTGTGGCTACTGGCCCGGGCGGAAGAGGGCGAACACACGCTGCCGAAGGATGCTTAGCCCGTGTCGGTTGCCTCCGTACCCCATGAGATTCGGGCCGCCCGTTTAGCGGATTACACCACCTTTGCACTCGGCGGCCCGTGCCGCGCGTTGTGGACCTGTACGACGCCGGACCAACTACAACAGACCGTGTGCGCCTTACAGGCGCAGGCCACCCCCTACCTGTTGATCGGCGGCGGCTCAAACCTGTTGGTCGATGATGCCGGGATCGATACGGTCGTGGTCCGGTTTTTTAGTGATGAGCCCACAATCGAATGGGCGGGCACGACCGTCACGGTAAGTGGCGCCACCCGGCTTGACCATTTAGCTGGCGCAACGGCGGCAGCCGGTTTGGCCGGTGTGGTGTGCGGCTCCGGTATTCCCGGTACGGTGGGAGGCGCGATTGTGGGCAATGCCGGGGCTTTCGGGCAGCAGATCGGCGATGTGGTGGAAACCGTGGAATGCCTGGCACCGGATGGTTCCAGTCTGACCTTGTCGCGGGATGAATTGGGCTTCGCGTATCGCACGTCCAACTTGCGGCATCGCCAGTTGGTGGTGTTGCGTGCGCGTTTGCGTTTGACGGCGGCGGATGCGGCGGCCTTGGAGCAGGAACGGGCCGACATCCTGGCGTTGCGACGAGCAAAGCACCCTGACTGGCGAACGGAACCTTGCATTGGCAGTATCTTCCGCAACATTGAACCGTCGTCCGCCGCCGGGCGCCGACAAGCCGCCGGCTGGTTTCTGGAACAGGCCGGAGCCAAGGATTTACGGGTAGGCGGGGCTTTCGTGTATCCCCGGCATGCCAATATTATTGTCCGTCGCCCGGAAGGCACTGCGCATGATGTCAAAGAACTGGCCGCACGCATGCAAGCCGTGGTGCGGGCACAATTCGGTTTCGATTTACAATACGAAGTCACCTTTATCGGGGACTTTACTAAACAGTAGCTTTCAACCCGCGTTATTTGCTCACCGCATGAACACCACACCATCTCAATATGTAACCGTCCGTTCCGTACGCTGGCATGCCGACCATCTCTTTGAGCTATGCGTGGCCAGAGATGATGTGGCTTTTGTGCCGGGTGATTGCGTGGCTTTGTTTCACAGGGATGAGGCGGCGTCCCGGCCCTATAGTATCGCTTCCGGCGTGAACGAGGATGAGTTGCGCTTTTTGATCCGGCGATTACCCGCCGGTACGGTCAGCGCTGACTTGGCGCGGCGTGTGCCGGGCGACCGGATACGGATGAGTCCGCCTTTCGGTTGGTTCCGGCCCGGGCAGGTGGGCGACTTTGCGTCCGCAGCGTTTGTGGCGACCGGTACGGGCATTGCTCCTTTTCTCTCCTACCTACGCTCTTTCCCGGCGCAACCGCCCCGCATCTGTTTGTACGGTGTGCGGCGGCAGGCCGACGCAGTGGCGGCGGACTGGGTGGCCCAGCGATGTCCCTTGAAACTGGCCGTGTCACGTGAGCGGGTGCCGTCGGCACACCATGGGCGCGTAACGGATTTGCTGGAGGCGCTCCCGCTCGAACCGCTGCTCCACTACTATTTATGCGGGCTTGACACCATGTTGACCGAAGTCTCCGACTGGTTGACCGCCCGGGGTGTGACGGCGGACCGTATCCACCGCGAGTGCTTCTTTAATGCCTGATACCTTACGACTACCCGCTGCGCCCTGCGCCTTGGCGGGCGCAACAAAAAAAGTTGCCCTGCCTATCCGCCTGAGACAGATAGTTGACGGACGCCTTGTCTGTGCGTAGGATAAGGCACTGGTCAAAGTCGATGCTACTTGTGTACGGGGTTGAACCCGAATGCAGAGAGTGTAGAAAGGGCGTGACGTGAGAAGATATTTTTTGAAGATAGCAATGCTCTCGATAGGGTGGAGTGTGTGGGGCACAGGCGGTCCGTGGGTGGCGCAAGCCGCGCTGGACGTTGGAGAAGAATTTTCGTTTGCCTCGGGCTTGGTGGAGTTGGGATTCCCCGACTACGCGAACCGGGTGGTGGAGCGAGTGTTGCGGCAACATCCGGATGAACAGGATCGTGCCACACGTATTCGGGGCGAAATCCTAATCGCACAGCGCAATTTTAAAGAAGCCGAAGCGTTAGTCCGTGAGATGCCGGCGGGCACCCAGCGTTTCGCTTTGCAATTACAAATCGCCAACGGGTATTACGGCGTCGGCCAAACAGAAGAGGCCCGCCGACTGTACGAGGACTTTTTTGACGCCATTGGGGATACGGTGCCGGAAGATCCCGAGTTGCTGAAGTTCTTCCAGGAAGGGGCCTATCGCTTTGGACAGATGTTGGAGCAAGTGGGGGACCGGTCCGGCGCGGTGGAGGCCTATCAGCGTCTATTGGCGATCGGGTTGGAGGAAGAAGGCGCGACCCGACGTTTGATGGCGGATGTAGCCCGTCTATTGCTGCGATTAGGGCGTGACGCGTCGGGTGCCCAACGCGAGGAATACTTGGATCAGGCCTTTGAACTGTGCGAGGAAATCCAGTTTGGCGGGTATGACCTTTGGTTCGGGCAGTCAATTGGGATTATGGCGCACGTAACCCTGGCGCGCGGCGACGAATCCGGAGCCCGCGAATTGTTGCGCCGCTATATGTCCGACTTAAACCGGTTGGATCGCATATTACGCGAGCAAAATGTGCCGGCGTCCATGAGCCCGGTGGCCAGCGCGCGCTACTTGCTGGGCGAGTTGTACGAAAAGCAGATTGAGGAAATGCGCGAACAAGGTGCTGGGGAAAGCGACGTACTGCCCGTCATCCAGCGGGCGCTGACGGAGTTTTACAATGTGTTCGGACGCTATGGGGCCAGTGAGTGGGGCAGCGAGGCCGCGACGCGTGGCCGGGCCTTGGTGACGTTGCTGGAAGAGGAGTACGGCCGCCAAGTCAACATCGATTTTGGGGAGCATCTCGGTTCGGCGGTCCAGGCGCAGTTCCAGCACGCTGACGGGCTGTTTCGGCAAAGCGATTACGAGGCGGCGGTTACCGCGTACCTGCGGGTCCTCAATTCTTTCCCGGAAGGCGAGCCCTCATTGCGGGCGCTGGCCAATCTGTTGCTGAGTTATGTGCGTTTAGAAGACGATCTTTATGCATTGATGGTGGCGCAGTATTTGGCGGAACGCTTTGCAGGGGAAGAAGTGGGGGCGCGCGCCCTGTTGCTCGCCGGTCGCGAGTATGTGGAAAAGGGCGACGAAGAAATGTATACCGCCATGTTTGACGCCTATTTTGAAGGATTTCCTGAACATGAACGGGTGCCCGCGTTGTTGTTTGATATGGCCCAACGACAGGAGGCGGCAGGCGAAACGGAAGCTGCTTTGGCGTATTATCGGCGGATTGTTGAAAATCATCCCCGTGACCGCAATTTTCTGCGTGCTTTGTTCGCGCTGGCCATGCAAGCGCATGGGGCCGGGGAGTACGAACAGGCGGTTGAATGGCTGACCCGCTATGTGGCGGAAGTAGCGCCCGGTCATCAACGGGTGCGTGCCCAGTTTTTGATCGCAGATTCCCAACAGCGCCAGGGGGCTTACCAGCAGGCCATTCAGGCTTATGGTCAGCTTTTGCGCTGGTTGAACCAGGAGGATGCGCCTGACAATGCCCGGGCCGAAGATGTGGAGCGGAATGCGCGCCTGGCCCAGCGTGCTGCCTTTTTTGTAGGGTATTGCTTTGCGCGGCTGCGTGAACCGGCAGAACGGATCCCGGCGTTCCGGGATCGCGCGATTACGAGTTATAGCCAATTCCTTGAGCGGTACCCCGATTCTTCGCTGGCACCCACCGCTATGCGGGACAAGGGGGCGGTACAGCTGGAATTAGGCCGTTCGGATGAGGCGGCCGCGACTTTTGAGCGGTTGGCTGAGGAGTATCCCGAGTCAGAGGAGGGGCGTAGCGCCTTGTTCGCCTTGGTGAGTTCAGCATTTGAAATCGATCGCCCGGACATTGCGCAGGATGCCTTCGGGCGCATGATGCGAAACCCGGAAGACTACTCGGCGGAAGAGTTTACCCGTATCGGTCAGCTGATGATGGATAATCAGTTGTATGATGATGTGATTCCGGCTTATCGGCGGGTGATGGAGACCACCGAGGAACGGCGCATGATTGAGTTGGCTAAGTTTGGATTGGGCACGGCCTATCATCAGCGGGGTGACCACGAGGACGCGATCCGCACGTTGAAGGCGTTGATCGAGCGGTTCCCCAATACACCCTATCTGTTTGATGCCCGGTTCTTACTGGTCGGATCTCTCCGCGCACAAGAACAGTATCGCGAAGCGCGCCGGGTGTTGGGGGATATCCTGTTGGTGGCCCCCGACAACGTGACCAACCAGCGGGCGCAGTTCAAGTTGGCGGAAATTCAACGGTTGGAAGGCGATCTGAACACCGCCTTGGCGACCTTCCAGCGTATCGCCCTGTTGCAGGATCCAGACGATGAAAAGGTGCGGGACATTATCGAGGAGAGTTTGTGGCAGAGCCTCGAGCTGATGATGGAGTTGGAAATGTATGCGGATGTGGAGGATGTTAGCGTGCAATATCTGGAGGATTTTGCGCGCGGTCAGTATTTGGAGGAAGTCCGGCGCATGCGGGCCGATGCACGTCGCCGGGCAGTTCAATAACAACGAGACGGGAGAGCACGACATGATAAAGCGAGAGCGTTTAACAATGAAAACAAAATGGATTTGGCTCGGTACGTTGGGGCTGATGGTTACTTTAACCCTGACCGCTATTGCGGATCGACCGTACGTGGTGATGCAGGATGGACGGCGGGTTGAGGGCTCGGCCATTCGCGCCCGGCGAAACGGGGATGTGATTTTGACAACCGAGCGCGGCGACCTCGAGTTTGCTCGTAACCAGTACCGGGAAGCGGTCGCTGCGCGGCCGCAACTGCTGGATCAGGCCCAGCGCGCGTTGCAAGCGGGGCAGTATGACCGGGTCGTATCGGAATTGGAACGGATTGTGACGGAATACCGGTTTTTGCGATGGGACTTGGAGGCGTTGGCGCTCATTGGCCGTGCCCAGCTGGGCAAGGAAGACCCTGATGCGGCCTTGGCGACTTATAATCGGTTATTCCAGTTAAATGAAGCGTGGCGTGACAATCCGGCCGTACGCTGGGATTATTACCGGGCCATGCTCGGCGCGGGCCAACTCGATCAACTGGAGCGCCGGTTGGACGCGATTGTGCGGGATGACGAGCGTAGCGAGGCGGCTCGAGCGCAAGTGATGCGGGGCGACATCAAGCGGGAGCGCGGTCGACCGGAGGACGCGCTAATGGATTATCTGCGGACCGCCGTTTTGTTCGAGGCCCAGGGCGCCGCGCGGGCGGAGGCGTTGTATAAGGCAGGCACAATTCTGGAAGAGTTGCGTGATGCCCGGGCCCGTAACATGTTCCGCAAAGTGGTTAATGACCACGGAGATTCACCCTATGCCCGTCGGGCCCAGGAACGGCTGTGACGGAGGGGATAACAGTTTTGGCCAAGGCGGTCGCCGGGACGTTTCCGTTTCAGCGCTCTTTGTCCAGGCACTAGCCCGAAGAAATAAACCGCGGATGGCGGAGTACACGGATACAAAAGGTAAATAGGTTGACGACTACGGCGACGACTACGGTGGACGGGTTCAAGCATCTCTCTTCGTAGTCCGTAGTCGTCGCCGTAGTCGTCGACCGAAATGGACACAGTTAAGGAGAAATATGATGCAAAAGTTAATGATGTGGATGGTGGTCGGTATGATGTTGGGGCTGGGAACATGGAGCGCCCCGCTGGCAAATGCG
>PWVE01000195.1 GCA_003562335.1 PVC group bacterium | reverse complement strand
GCGTGAATGCGGGATCCATGGATGGTCAGGGCGGTCATCAAGTAAGCGGTGGATGACAGGTATTTCGGGCTTCGAAATTCGGACTTCCTTGGGTATTTGGGTATTTCGTTATTCGGTCTTTGCGGGCAAACGCAAAAGGTTTAGATGCGTTTACCCTGATACTTTCAGCTTGCGCCGATTCGGCCCCGTTGCACACACTGGACTATGCCATATTATACCCGAAAGAAACCCGCGAGACATGCCGCGAACGAAATGGGCAATCGGTCCATACTGATTTTCGTGACGGTGTGCGCCAACCATCGCAAGTCGATACTTGCCCGCCCGGAAATTCATGACCTGCTGGTTGATCTGTGGGGCGACACGACCCAATGGGTCGTGGGGTGCTACATCATTATGCCCGACCATCTTCATTTGTTTTGTGCTCCCGCCAGCAGGAACTCCGTGAATGTGCGCAACTGGATTGGCTATTGGAAGTCCAGATCAGCCATTCGCTGGCCAGATTCATCAGCAAGGCCGGTATGGCAGCGTCACGCTTGGGACCGACAATTAAGAAACGGGGAGTCCTACACAGAAAAATGGCATTACGTGCGTAACAATCCAGTCCGAGCGGGTTTGGTTCAGCGGGTTGAGGAGTGGCCGTATCAAGGAGAAATGAATGCCCTGTCGTGGCATGATGCGTAACCTCGGTCCCCCTCCTCTTCGCCTCATCATCAGGACCGCACAGGAGGGGCGCGCTCCGTCGCGCCCTAAACCCAACCCCGCACGCTCGACCCAGCATCAGGACGACACGGAGGTGCGCGCTCCCGCCTACGCCAAGGCGGCTACGGCGCGGCAGGCTGTCGCGGCCTGATCCCCCTCTCACGCTCGACCCAACATCAGGACGACACGGAGGTCGTCCCTCCAGAATGGTCAAGCCAATGGCGCCATTCGTCGTAGCCGGCACCCGTCTTGGCGGAACACTCGATGATGTGGGCCCGGGGGGCGACTTGCCGGATAGCCGCGTGCGCGCGCTCCCAGTCAAATTCAACGGCCTCCGCCAAATCTACCTTGGTAATCAACACGGCATCCGCCACCTGAAAGATCACCGGATACTTCAACGGCTTATCCTCGCCTTCGGTCACAGACAGCATGACCACGCGCAATTGTTCGCCCAAATCAAACGAGGCGGGACATACCAGATTCCCGACGTTCTCAATGAACAGCCAATCCAACTCCGCCAAAGGAAGCTGCTCCAAGGCATGGTGCAACATGTGCGCGTCCAGATGACAAGTGGTGCCCGTTGTGACCTGTACGGCTTTGACGCCGACGGCTTGTAAACGCGCGGCGTCATTTTCCGTGGCCAAATCGCCGGTGACCACCGCCACCCGCCCGTCGAGTGATTCCTGCAAGGTCCGCTCCAACCACGCCGTTTTACCGGTACCCGGCGATGACATCAGGTTGACCGCCGTGATCCCGTGCGCCATGAACATGCCCCGGTTCCGTTCCGCCAACCGGTCGTTCCGGGACAGAATCGATTGCCGCACCTCGATCACGCGTTCGTCATCATGCGTGTGCGGGGTGGTCCCGCCATGATGCGCATGCGTATGGTCATGCGCATGCGCGTGAGTGTGCCCGTGCACAGTGGTTAATCCACAACCGCATTCGTCGCACATATTAAATCACCTCCACGGAAACCAATCGCAACTCCCGCCCCTGAACCAAGTCTGGACATATCGCCCCGCATTGCGGACAACGATAGGCCTGCGCCATAGCATCAAAGGCCTCTCCACAGGCCACACAATACGCGCGGGCAACAATTTCTTCAATCTCCATCGTCGCCGCAGCGGCCATGGTCCCGGCCGCCAGCGTTTCCAAAGCGAAGCGCAACGCCTCCACCACCACCCCCGATAGTTGGCCCACCTCGATGCGCAAACACCGGATCTCGCGGGCCTGCTGCTGCGTTGCGGTCGCGACCGCTAAATCCAGCGTTTCCTGCGCCAGTCCCACTTCGTGCATGGCGGCTTCACCCCGCGCATTCGGTTAACGTTTCGATCAGTTTCTCGAGCTTGTCGCTCTTCTCAACCAGCGCCTGCTTGCGCGCCTCCTGCTGTTCGACCACGTCCTTGGGCGCTTTGTTGATGAAGTCCATGTTGCCCAGTTTACGCGTCACCTTCTGCAAATCAGCATCGACCTTGTCCAACTGTCCTTTGAGCTTGCTAATCTCGCTCTGCACATCAATGAGTCCTTCAACCGGCATATACACCGTGCCCAACTGGCTAATGGCACTGGGCATCGGTCGCGGCGGCGTGAATTGGCGTTCAACCGTCACCGATTTCGCACCCAGCAAAGTGATCAACGACGCGTGATCAGCTTGCAAGCGTTTTTCGTACCGTTCATTGGAAGGCCGAATCATACATTCCACCGCGCAGCGCGGCGCCAACCCATAATCCGCACGCAATTGACGGACCACGCGGATCAAATCGTGCTTGGCATCCACGTAGGCCACCACGTCGGCGTTCACGCCCCACTCGCCCAACTGCTCGTCATCCCGGGCCTGCGGCCAAGGGGCCACCATGATGCTTTCGGTCAACTGGTTGTACCCCATGCCGTGCCATAACTCTTCGGTAATGAACGGCATCAGCGGATGCAACAGACGCAGGGCATTGGAGTAGACGTAATGCATCACTTCCAGCAATTGGGTACGGGCCTCCTGTTGATCGCTGTAGAGAATGGGCTTGGCATACTCCACGTACCAATCGCAGAACTGGTGCCACAGAAAGTCGTACACGTGCCGGGCGGCATCATTGAAGCGGAACCGTTCCAAACTATCAGTACAGGCCGCAATCGTCTTGTGCAACTTGGCCAGAATATGCTGGTCATCAGCGCTTAGCAACGCCGGCTCAAATGTGGGTGCAGCAAAATTGGCCGGCGGGTTTTCACCATGCATTTGCATGAACCGGGCGGCATTCCACAACTTGGTACCAAAATTCCGGCCCAACTCGAACTTGTCGTCCGAGAGATACACATCGGTACCGGTCGCCGCCAGCATCATGAGACTAAACCGCAAGGCATCGGCGTTGTACTTCTCGATCGTCACCAACGGATCAATCGAGTTCCCCAGGCTCTTGCTCATCTTGCGTCCGATATCGTCGCGAACCGTGCCATGTATATAGACATGCGAGAATGGAATATCGTCCATACATGCCAAGCCCGACATGATCATCCGGGCCACCCAGAAAAAGATGATCTCCGACCCGGTCACCAAGGTGGCCGTCGGATAATAGAAATCCATGTCCGCCGTCTGGTCCGGCCAGCCAAACACGCTGAACGGCCAGAGCCAGGAACTGAACCACGTATCCAGCACGTCCTCGTCCTGACGGATATTGGTTTGGCCGCAGCTCGGGCACGTATCCGGGGCTTCGCGCACCGCCCACTCATGGCCGCAATCGTCACAATAGTACACGGGAATGCGGTGTCCCCACCAGATTTGGCGGGAGATGCACCAGTCACGGATATTCTCCATCCATTCCGTGTAAACCTTGGTCCACCGCTCCGGGATGAACTCGATTTTTTCCTCCCGGACCACCTCCAACGCAGGCCGGGCCAAGGGCTTCATCTTCACAAACCATTGCGGCGACAGCCGCGGCTCCACCACCGCGTCGCAGCGATAACAATGGCCGATCGCATGCGGATGCGGTTCCACGCGGTCGAGCAAGCCGTCCTGGTCAAGCCGCGCCAACAACGCCTCGCGACATTGCGACCGGTCCATCCCTACGTACGGCCCGGCCTCGGCGTTCATGATACCGTTGTCCTCCATAACATTGATGGCCGGCAACTGATGGCGCTGCCCCATCTCAAAGTCGTTGGGATCGTGGGCCGGCGTGACTTTCACTACACCGGTACCGAATTCCGGGTCGACGAAGTCATCTTCGATCACCGGCAATTCGCGCTTCAACACCGGCAGAATCACGTGGCGCCCCTTCAACTCGCGATAGCGGTCATCGCGCGGGTTCACGGCCACCGCCGTATCGCCCAGCAGCGTCTCCGGTCGGGTCGTAGCCACCAGTACATAATCCTTTTTGCGGCCGCCTTTGATAGGATAACGGATATAATACAGCTTGCCATCCACCGACCGGTGCTCGCTCTCTTCGTCTGACAGGGCCGTTTGGCAGCGGGGACACCAATTGATGATGTAGTTGCCCCGGTAGATCAGCCCCTTTTCGTACAACCGTACAAAGACCTCGGTCACGGCCCGGCTCAGGCCTTCGTCCATGGTGAACCGTTCCCGGTCCCAATCGCAGGAGGCCCCCAGTTTCATCAACTGGTTCTTGATCGTGTTGCCGTACTGTTCGCGCCATTCCCAGACGCGTTGCACAAAGTCCTCCCGCCCGAGATCGTCACGGGTTTTCCCCTCTTTTTGCAGCGCGCGCTCCACTACATTCTGCGTGGCGATACCGGCATGATCCGTCCCCGGCACCCAGCTCACATTGTACCCCTGCATGCGACGCCAACGCACCAATACGTCCTGAATCGTATTGTTCAGGGCGTGTCCCATGTGCAGAATCCCGGTCACGTTCGGCGGCGGAATAACCACGCAATACGGTTTCCCGCCCTTGGCCGGGTCACCGCGGAAATACCCCTTTTCCTGCCACCAGGCGTACCACTTGTCTTCGACCGCCTCGCGATCATAGGTTTTGTTCAACGTTGCCATAATTGCGTTATTCCTTAATTCAACTGCCGGGAATCATTTTTCCGCCGGTGACGACCGGCGTTTCGACGGCGTGGGCCTTATTCACCGCTGGTAGGTACTGGGATGAATAAACGGGAGATCCAGTCGCGGCTCAAACTTTCCACTTTGGCGGTAAAACGCGTGCGGATTGGTGAATAACAGCTGCTCCACCTGCGCATCCGTGAACCCATTCTCGCGCATATGGCCGGCGATTTTGGGTAGCGTCGTCGGGTCCGACACGCCCCAATCAGCCGAGCTGTTGACCATGGTCTTCTCCAAGCCCCACTTCTTAAGAATATCAATAGCCCGTACCGGGTTCAGCTTGGAATAGGGATACACGGTCATCCCCGCCCAGGTGTCCGCCGCCCGCGTCAAATCCATCGTGTCTTCCGTGTTGTGATCGATGATGATGCGATCATGGTCATAATCCAGCTCGCGCAACACCGCAATGGTCCGTTCCACGCCTTTGCGCTTACTAACCTGCGGCGTGTCGTGCGGGGTGTGAATCATCACCAGGTAATTACGGGCCTTGGCGATTTCCAATTGTCGCATGAACACCTCTTCCTCGTTGGGCGTAATCAGGTTGTACCCGATCTCCCCCACCGCCAGACAGCGTTCATGTTCCCAGTACGCGTCCATCCCGTCAATCGTCTCGTGGGCCAGGGCCTTGTCCTCCGCTTCCTTTGGGTTGACCGCGATATTGGCGTAGTGATCGATCCCGAACCGTTCCGCACGCTGGGCCTCAAAATCGAGAATACATTCAAAGTAATCCCAGAAGGTCCCGGCATGACGCCGCTGCGACCCCAACCAGAAAGAGGGCTCCACCGTTACCCGAATGCCCTGCTCGTACATGGCCTGGTAATCGTCGGTCGTCCGCGAAAACATATGAATATGGGGTTCAATGATAACCATTATCGCTCCTTGCGTGCCGGTTTTGACTCCTTCTTCTCCATCCGCCGCAAGGCGTCACGCAACGTGGCCGCCTTTTCATAATTCTCCACCGCGATGGCCCGTTGCAAATCTTCCTGCAACTGGTCATGCGGGCTGCGCGGCTTGCGTTGGCGCAACTCGTCCAGTAGATCGCTGAGGACCTCCTCCTCGTCGGTGGTCACGTCCTCGTCGTATTCGGTGTCGTCGTGCTTTTTCCAAAACGCGCGGATATCCGCCAAGCCCTGTTCCACCGCCAGAATGGCCATCTCATATTCACCGCGCCCGTCTGCCACGAACTGGTCCGCCGCCGCACGGGCGTGCATCATGCGCATGTACGGATAAAACTGCAGAAATTCCCAAGCCAGTTCCTCGTCTTCCGCATGCCGCTCCACCAATTCCGCAATCATCATATTGTGGCGCGTATCGCGAATCACCCCTTCGTAATGCCGCAAGGCGTACAGGGCCAAGTAGCGATAATAGAACTGCACCGCTTCCTGCTGCAACCCGGCACAGGCCTCCTCATCCAACTCGGGAAAGTCAGCGCCCTGCGAGGTGCGCTCCAACGTCAGGTAATAATCCAGGACCGTCGGATACCCGTGCGGCCGCGTACCGTCCGGACGCCCGTTCGGTTCCATCTGGAACAAGCCCAAATCCAAACGCAACTGAATCTTGGTACCACCGTCCTCGCCCTTGATCCAGCGCGCCGAAACCCGGGCCGGATCAAATTCCCAACCCGCAATAATGTGTTCGATATCTTTACTCAAAATAAAAACCTCGTTTAAAACCTTGATCCTCGCTACCCTACCAAGCCATGAACGTCAAATCAAACTTGAAGACACCGTTGCACGCCGAACACCTGGCCCGGCACGCCCGCATGGCCCCGTTTGCCGGCTGGGACATGCCCATTCAATACACCAGCATCGTCACCGAACACCAGCAAACGCGGCAACAAGCCACCGTATTCGACATCAGCCACATGGGCGAATTCGATATTAGCGGCCCCACGGCCGAGCAGGATTTGGACCGCCTGCTGACCCAACGCATTGCTACGCTGGCCAACGGCCAATGCCGCTATGGCTACCTGCTAAACGAAGCGGGCGGCGTCATTGACGACCTCACGTGTTATCGACGGGCCGACGACCGCTTCTATCTGGTCGTCAACGCCGCCAACCGCGCCGCTGCCGCCGACTGGATTAAGGCCCATTGCCAATCGCGTACCATTTTTGCCGACGTATCCGATCAAACCGCCAAGATCGACATTCAAGGACCGGCCGCGCGCGCGTTGATGGAGGAAGCATTGGGATGTGCCCTACCCGATCTGAACTATTTTCGGGCCACGGACTGGACCTACGATGGCGTATCTTCATGGTTGAGCCGGACCGGTTACACCGGCGAATGGGGCTATGAATGGTACCTGCCGACCGAAGCGGCTGTAACCTGCTGGCAACGCCTGCTGGCGCCGGGCGCGTTGCAACCTGCAGGCTTAGGTGCGCGCGACACCTTACGTCTGGAAATGGGCTACCCGCTGCACGGCCACGAATTGCAACCCGACCGGTCGCCAGTCGCGGTGGCCGGGTCCGCTTTCATGCACTTGGACAAACCGTTTATAGGCCGTGACCAAGTGCAGCGCGTGCTGGACCAAGGGCCGGACCAGCAACTGCTTGGGCTACGCCTTGAATCACGGCGAGCCGCGCGGGCGGGCGACACCGTCTGGCGGGAAGGCACCCAAATCGGGACCGTCACCAGCGGCTCCTACGCGCCCAGCGTCGGTGTAGCCATCGCTTTAGCCTACATTGACACCGCCCACGCGCAGCCCAATTCCGCCTGCACCATCGAGGTCCGCGGCCAACACCTCCCCGCCACCCTGACCAAGCCGCCCTTCTACAAGGAAGGTACCGCGCGCGCGACCTGAGATTTTTTGCTTTATCCCCGCCCGAAACGTGCTACCTTTCCAACAGCGTATGCCATTGGTGGCGGGAGTAATTCAGTGGTAGAATGTCAGCTTCCCAAGCTGAACGTCGCCGGTTCGATCCCGGTCTCCCGCTCCAATGACCCCAAAACACGCCTTTGGCGTGCGCCCACTTAGGCCGCCCTTATGAAATTGTCACGGATTATATCGGGTGCTCAAACGGGTGTTGATCGGGCAGCGCTCGATGTGGCCTTGGAAGTCGGGATTCCGTGCGGGGGCTGGGTTCCGCAAGGGCGGCTCGACGAGTGCGGTATTATTCCACCACAGTATTCCAATTTGCAAGAAACCGACTCGCCCCAACCCGAGCTGCGAACGGAACTCAACGTGCGTGACGCTGACGCCACGCTGATCCTGTCGCACGGCCCCTTGCGCGGCGGCTCACAGTACACGGCCGAGAAGGCGGTCGAGCTGGGACGGCCCCACCTGCATGTGGATATGGCAACGATTAGCCACGCGGAAGCCGTTGCCCAAATCCTGGCTTGGCTTGCCGAGATCAAGCCCACCGTGCTGAATATCGCCGGTCCCCGACATAGCGTGGACCCCACGATTTATGCGCACGCTAAAACGATATTGAAAGCGGTACTGTTGCAGCTAAACAGCGCCATCACGGCTTGAATAGCTCCTGCCATCTTGGTTTGGTGCTGTCTTGTTTCGTACGGCAAGTGTTGACGAACTGCACCGCCACGATGTGGTCGGCCGTTTCCAAGGGAATGTCCTTGCCGGTACCGGTTGGGGGGTGACGGCAGGCGGCCCTACGTCGCCACGGCTATGTAGGGCAAGCTGCGGGTTGGCGGCTGGCTGCGGTTGTACGGGCGATTCAGTTGTCGGGTCCATCGTGTAGCTCCTCATGTTGGTGTGAACATGGGGCCACTCTTGATACAGCTATATCAATATGCAAGGGCGGATCGGGCCGTTAACCGGATTGTAACCGGGCGGGGAGAAGGGGGTTTTGGGTTGGGGGTTGTGGGTTGGCGGGGTAGCGGGAGAGTTCCAACGTTTGGAAAAGGGGGCTGGCGGGCGTTCCAAGGGTTGGAAGCGTGGGCGCACTTACAATCAGGCTCTTGCAAAACCTCCCATTCATGAGGGCAGGACGGAGCCTGCCCCTCCGGGAACCTGCGAAACACGGCTGTTTTTTTACCGGAGGGTCGACCTCCGTGTCGACCTCGGAGGTTTTGCAAGAGCCTCAATGTTAAAATGCACGGGCTTTTGCCCGCACGTCGATCATTCGCGCTCAATTAGCGATTAGCGAGACCCCCTCCGCCTCTGACCCTTCGCCCCCTCGAAACGAAGCAGGTGAAGAAAGAGGAAGTCTCGTCATCCCCAAAAGAGCAATATACAATGACCCCTTTTTCCCACTCCCGGCTCAGCCAGAGGCTTCGCCCTACCGGTGCGTGGCCTGACCAAAGCAGCAGACGGTAGGGCGAACCGTCACGGTGAGCCGCCGAGCGTGATTGGTCTATGAACCTGTGCACGCGCGGAACGCAGTCCTGCCCGTGCTCCCGGCTCAGCCAGAGGCTTCGCCCTACCGGTGCTAGGCCTGACCAAAGCGGCAG
>PWVE01000101.1 GCA_003562335.1 PVC group bacterium | reverse complement strand
GCAAAACCTCCGAGGTCGACACGGAGGTCGACCCTTTGGCAAATAAACTGGCGTATTTTGTAGATTCCGGAGGGGCAGGCTCCGTCCTGCCCTCATGAATGGGAGGTTTTGCAAGAGCCTGTGGTGTATTTACATTTGGCATGGAAGAGGGTGGATATGTGTAGACCAGTGCGTTGTTGTTTATGGCTTGTAATGTGGCTGAGCGCGTGTGGGGTAGAAGCGCGCCTGCGGGTGGCGGTCTTGTTTGACGGCCCGGGCTGGTATTTCGAGGAACTCTGGACTTCGGTCCAGCGGGAAACGGAGGCGCTGACCACCGAACAGGTCGAGTTCGTGTTGGCGGACCGCTTTAATGCGGACTGGCAGGCCGACGCCATCGCGCCCATGCTGGACAAGGCCTTGGCTGACCCGGAAATCGACTTGATCTTCGCGGCGGGCCTGCTCACCGCCGAGGAGGCGGCGCGCCCGGAGCGTGCACTGACCAAACCGGTGCTGGCCGGCTTTTCGCAGGACGCCGCCCTGAGTACCTTCCGCGCCAAGGAGAATTTTTCCTTCGTCATCAGCCGCGAACGCGTGACGCGCGACGTGGCCAAGATGCAGCGCCTATTCGAGATGGACACCTTATACGCCATGCTCGATGCCTCCCTTATCGAGCGCTTGGCAGGCGTGGAGGAGTTGGCCCAGCGTTTGGAGACGGAATTGGGGTTGCCGGTGGAGTTGTTGCCGGTGCGCGCTGATCCGGAAGAGGCCCTCGCGTCCGTGCCCGAAACGGCACAGGCCGTCTATATCACGCCGCTGTTTCGTATGGATGACCCGGCCCGCCAGGAATTATTTGCGGCACTGGCCGAGCGCGGTGTGTTCACGTTCGCCATGCTGGGCGCAACCGACGTGGACCAAGGCGCGCTGGCTGGACTGACGCCCGAGACGCACCCGCGGTTGGCGCGGCGGCTGGCTCTCAACCTGGTCGCCCTGCTGGAAGGACGGTCCGCCACCCATTTGCCGACCGAATTCAGTATGCCGGAACAGTTGGTGATGAACGAGGAGACCATGCAAAAGGCAGGCTTTAGCCCGTCCATGGGCATTCTGCTGGAAGCGCGTACCGTGCGCGATCCGGCCGCCAAGCAGCCGCGCGGCGAAACCTTGACGTTACACGACGCGCTGGCCCGCGCGTTGCTGAACAACGTACGACTCGACCGCATACGAGCGGAACTCGCGGCGGCCAAACAGGACCGGTACCAGGCGCGCAGCGCTTTGTTCCCGCAGATTGACGGTCAAGCAATGTATTTGGAGATCGATCGCGACCGGGCGGCGGCCTCATTTGGCCTCGAAGCCCGTAGCCGGGCCACCGGCGGTGCCCGCGCACGGCAAGTGCTTTTCAGCGACGAGGTCTTTAGTCGACTGCGCGCGGCCACGCGCGGCGTGGCGCGCGCCGACTGGGAAGCGGAAGAGGCCCGGCTGGATATTGTGCAGGAAACGGCGGAACGCTTTTTCGACGCCCTGACGGCCACGGCACTGCTGGAGGTCGAGCGGGACCAGTTGACACGTATCCGCGAGAATCTCGAATTGGCCCGGCTACGTGTAAACATCGGACAGACCGGCCCGGAAGACGCGTGGCGCTGGGAGTCGGAAGAAGCCCGGCAACTGGCCTCCATGCTGGCAGCGGAAGCCCGGATGGAAGCCGCCCGGGCAGCCTTGAACCAATCGCTGGGCGAGACACCCGGCACCTCTTGGCAACTCGAAGCGGTTAAGTTAGCTGATGCGGAGACCTATTTCCTCGACGAGGAATTGCGCTTTGCCACCAGCGACGTTGGTGTGATCCTTGAATTGATGGCGTTCTGGCAGGAATGGGCGTTGCAACGTTCGCCCGCCTTAAAGGCACTGGACGAAGCGCGGGCGGCCCGGGGCCTGTTGGCCGATGCCAAGCGGCGGTCGCGCTATCTGCCGACTGTGGGCGTGCAAGCGGGTTATGACCACGTGTTTGACCGGCGCACGGCCGGTCCCGACCTAGGGGCAGGATTAGCCCAACTCGGCGCACCGATTGCGGCACCGGACCTGCCGGACAACGAGTGGAATGTAGCCGTGGTGGCGGAGATCCCGCTGTTCGATGGCGGTCGCCGCCGGGCGGTGGCGGCGCGCGCTCGCGCCGATCAACATGAGCTGGACGCCCTGCACCGCGAGGCGCGTGAGCAGACGGAGTTGGCGGTGATCTCGACCTATCAGCAGGTCTTGGCCACCCAACCCGCCATCCGCCTCTCCCGCCAACGGGCGCGGGCGGCCCGTAACTCGCTGGAGCTGATCCAGGACCGTTACGAAGAGGGAACCGCCGGTATCCTGGATTTGCTGGACGTGCAAGGCCGCGCTTTCGCAGCCGATCAGGAAGCGGTCATTGCCGTTAACCGGTATCTGCAGGACCTAACGCGTTTTCAACGCGCCATCGCCTGGTTTGCATGGACCGAACCGGAATTGAAACGCCAGGAATTGGTGGCGGCGGTTAAGGCGTATTTGGAGGATAACTGATGAACTACTGGAATACACCGATCATCATCGTCGCTCTACTGGTGAGTGCCGGCTGCGGGCGGCGGGCGACGGAACCGGAGCTGCCCGTGCGGCCGGTGATCACGGCGGAAGTCAAGGAACCGCCCGCAGGACGCGCGCGCGCCTTTGCCGGCGTTACCCGCGGCGAGGTGGAAACCCCCATCAGCTTTCGGGTCGGCGGGGAAATTGCCGAGCTGCCCGTGCAAAGCGGGGACGAAGTGGAGGAAGGCCAGTTAATTGCGCGGCTGGATACGCACGATCTGGATCTCAATGTCCGCCGCTCAGAAGCGCAGCTCGCCTTGGCCGAGGCGCAGCAGCGGCAAGCCCTGGCGGAATATGATCGCGTGCGGGCGCTGTTCGAGGCCGATAACGTCAGCCGCAGCGAGTTTGACCGTGCCCGCTCGGCACGTGATGCGGCCGAAGCCCAACTGGACGCTGCGCGCGAGGCCATGAACCAAGCGCGCCGCCAACTCGACCATGGCACGCGCTACGCGCCACGCGACGGGACCATCATCGCCGTGCCGGCCAACCGTTACCAGTTCGTGAGTCCCGGCCAGCCAGTCGCTGTGTTGCGCGCGGATCATACGATCATTCTCGAGGTGAACGTGGCCGAGACGCTGGTCAACGAGTTGTCCATCGGCCAGCCCGCTACCGTGGCCCTCGAAGCATTTCCCGGCCAATCCTTTGAGGCGGCCATCAGCGAAATCGGTGCGGGCCTGAGCGGGCTGGCGGCAGTGCCGGTGCGCGTGAGGCTGCTTGATCCGCCTGCATCAATCCGGTCCGGCCAAGCCGGCGAAGCGGAAATCATGTTTACCGAAGAGATGGCCGGGGTGCTGGTCCCCTTGGCGGCAGTGACCGGCGCGCCGGAACAACAACGGTTTGTCTGGGTGGTTAACGACGACGGGACCGCTGTTGAACAGCGTGCGGTGGAAACCGGTCGGTTATGGGACGAACAAATCGAAGTGCGCGACGGTCTGACACCCGGGGAACGCATCGTGGTACGGGGTGCCAACCGGCTCAGCGATGGCCAGTCAATCCGGGTAGTCGAATGAAGCTGCTGCAACTTGCTATCCACAACAACCGCACCACCATTGTGCTGTTCGCCATGATTGCGCTGACCGGGATCGCCGCGTTCCGGCACATGCCGCGCTTGGAGGATCCCGAGTTCAAGATTCGCGATGCGGTGGTGGTCACGCTCTTTCCCGGCGCATCGCCAAATCGCGTGGAAAACCTCGTGACCGATGTGCTTGAAACCCACATCCGGGAAATGGACGAGATCGAGCGGGTCGTGTCCCAGTCGCGCAATAACGTGTCGATCGTCACGGTTTCCATCAAGGAACAAATCAGGGACCTGCAACCCGTTTGGCAAAGGTTGCGCAACAAAGTGGCCGATGCGGAAGCCGAGCTGCCGGACGGGGTGCAGCCGCCCATGGTGCACGATGATTTTGGCGAGGTCTTCGGGATATTACTGGCCCTGACCGGCCCCGATTTTACGGCGGCCGAACATAAGGAATACGCCGAGCGGATTCGCGACGAGCTGCGCCGCGTGTCGGCGGTGGCGCGTGTGGAGTTGTTCGGCCTGCAAGCGGAACGGATTTACATTGAGATTTCCAACGCGCGTTTGGCGGGGTTGGGGATTAGTCCCTACGTGCTGGCACAGATGTTGCGCGCGCAGAATGCCATTCAGCCCGGCGGCGACGCCAAAGTGGCCGGCGAGCGCATCATTATTGAACCCACCGGCGAGTTCCGGTCGATCGAGCATTTGCGTAATACCTCCATCCGCTTGCCCGGTGTCGAGGATGCCGCGTTGCTGGGGGACATCGCTACCGTGCGGCGTGGCTATGTGGAACCCCCGGCACCTATGGCCCAGTTCAACGGGGAGGACGCCGTGTGGATCGCGGTGAGCATGGTGCCCGGCGAAAATATTGTTCGTTTGGGCGCGGCGATACGGAAAGCCGTGACCGATATTCAACAGGACTTGCCGCTGGGACTGGATTTGGCAGAGCTCTACATGCAACCGGACTTTGTGGCGCAGTCCATCAACGAATTCATGTGGAACCTGGCCGCTGCCGTGTTGTTCGTCTTTATCGTGATGCTGCTGTTTACAGGGTTGCGGACCGGCATTATTGCCGGCGCGATCCTGCCGATGGCGGTGCTGCTATCACTGGCCTTAATGCCTTGGTTTGGGGTGGAACTGCAAAAAGTATCGATCGCCGCCCTAATCATTGCGCTCGGTTTGCTGGTCTCGAACGGCATCGTGGTCAGCGAGAACATTCTGGTCAGGATGACCGCTGGCGAGGACCGTTTAGCGGCGGCCAGTGGCGCAGTACGCGAGCTGGCGTTTCCGCTGCTCGCGTCACAATTGACCACGATTCTGGCGTTCATGCCCATCGCCACCGCCCAATCGATTGTGGGCGAGTACACCCGCTCCCTGTTTATCGTGGTGGCGATTGCCTTGCTGGGTTCTTGGGTCCTCGCGTTGACGTTTACGCCACTGCTCAGCTATGTGGTCCAACGGCCCGCCAAAACCAAGGGCGACGGGCAACCCGGCTGGGGACAGCGCCGTTACCAGCAAGTATTACAACGGGCCTTGCAGCGGCCCGGTCGGGTCGCGCTCGGTGTGGCCTTGGCCACGGTATTGGCCATTTGGGGGTTCACCCGCGTGCCCACCATCTTCTTTCCCCCGCTGGAACGCGAAATGTTCCTGGTGCAACTGGATTTGCCGGCCGGCCACGACATCGACATCACGCGCCAGCGCGCTCGCCAAGCCGGGGAATGGTTGTTGGCCCGCGACGAAGTGGCCGCCGTCGGCACAATGATCGGGTCGGGCGGACCGCGCTGGTACTTGTCGTTGGCCCCGGAACAGAACAATCCCGCGTACGCCATGCTGATCGTGCACACGCGCCACTTGGACGATGTGGGAAAATTGATTCCGCTGCTGCGCGATTATCTCGACGAAACGCAACCGGAAGTGCGCGCTCGCGTCGAACAACTCGAGATGGGACCGCCCGTGGGATCGCCGATACAAATCCGCCTGCAAGGCGATGATATCCCCGAGCTCTATCGGCAGGCCGACCGGATTCGCACCATCCTGCAAGGTACGGCGGGTGTGTTCAATATCCATGACGACTGGGGCGAATGGACCCGAAAAAAAGTGGTCGACGTGCTGCAGGAACCGGCCAAGCGAGCCGGGCTGACCAGTCGCGACATTTCGATTTCGTTGATGACCCAAATGTCGGGTATTCCCGTCACCGAATACCGGGCCGAGGGCGACTTGATCCCGGTGGTCATGCGGTCTACGGACGAGCGGCGCACACAGTTGGCGTCGCTGGAGGATATCCATGTCTATTCGTACACCACGGGCCTGAGCGTACCGTTAAGACAGGTGGCGCGGACGGAATTGGACTGGCAACCCAGCAACGTGCGGCGCCGCCACCAGACCCGCACCATGACGTTACTGGCCGATGTCACCGGGCGTTATTCCAGCGATGCGTTGGCGGAAATCGAACCGCAGCTCATGGATTTGCAAGCGGGATCCGATTGGCCCTTGGGTTATGCGTTGGAAGTGGGGGGCGAAGACGAGGAAAGTGAGCGGGCCCAAGCCTCGATACTGGCCGGGGTCGGCCCGGCGGCGGCCTTGCTCATCCTAGTCCTGCTCGTACAGTTCAACTCCATCCGAACCACACTGCTTATCTTGTTGTCGATCCTGCCGATGATGGTCGGGATCACGCCCGGCATGTGGTTGACCCGTACGCCGTTTGGCTTCATGGCGATGCTGGGCTTGATCAGCCTGGCCGGCATCATCGTGAACAACGCCATATTGTTGCTCGACCGCATCAACACCGAGCGGGCCGAGGGACTGGAGCCTGCGGCGGCTATCATGGCCGCGTCGACGAAGCGATTACGCCCGATATTGCTCATGGCTTTTACCGCCATCATCGGGTTATTGCCTTTGGCGGTCCGGGGCGGCGCCCTCTGGCAGCCCATGGCCAACGTCATGATCTTCGGCCTGCTCACTGCCACCCTGGTCGGCCTGATCTTCACGCCGGTCCTGTACGCTTTGTTCTATCGCGTGACTTTGGGAGAGCCTGCTGCTGCAAAAGGGATGGTAAGATCGAGTTGAATGTCTCAGCCCCCATATTGGCCCCCATATCCTGCGGGAGGTGGAGCGTGTCCAAGTCGCCGCGTGAATACATCCGCCACATGGTCGCCATCCGTCCGCCAGTGAGTTGCTGAATACGCCCGTTTATTTTCCGGAGGGGCGACCTCTGTGTCGCCCTGGGAGGTTTTGCAAGAGTCTATTGATGCGGGTTTTTTGGCGGCGGACCCATTGTGACCACATGACACGTTCGGACGCTAACGGTCGCGCGTAGGGCGGGGGACTAACCTCGACGTGGTCATCGGGGGGCGTATGGGTTGTTGGCGAACCGCCGGACGACCATTCCCAGTCATCCGTAAACATGTTGCGCCGCTGCTGTTGCATGATCACCGCGCGGTACTCCGCGCCGGCCGCCATATAGATGAACACCGCCACGGCGATCAACATCACGTTGAATGGGGGCCAGAGCGCCCACAGCACAAACAGGACCGCCATCCCGCGCCCAATGCGTGCGGCTACCCCGGTTGCGGCGACCAGTCCCATGCGTGCTGAAAGCCAAGCTCGTAGAATGCGGCCCCCATCCATTGGAAACGAGGGCAATAAATTGAACACGCACAGCATCAGGTTTATGCCGCCCAACACCATAAAGAGCAGCGTGATGGGACCGGCTGGTGAGCGGCCAAACAGAAACACCAGAAAACCCGCCAGCAGTGCCAGCGCAAAACTCATGGCCGGACCTGCTACGGCAATTTGCCACTCGTCGCGTGGTCGGCGCGGTAATTGTTCCAATTGGGCAATACCACCGATCGGCAATAGGCAGATTTCACGTACGCGGATCCCTTTTGCCAGGGCTACCACCGAGTGGGCCAGCTCGTGTAGCGCCACGCTTCCGAAGAGACCTGTAGCCGCCACCAGTCCCCACAGCAGGGACGGCACGCCGACAGCATTGGCCAAGTGTACCGCGAATAAGGGCAAGGCCAACAGCAAGGTGAAGTGAATCCGTATCGGAATTCCGAATACGCGTCCTATGGAATATCCCGTAAACATAACGCCACCATAAGGCTTAAAAGGGAAACGTCCATAGCAAATAACAGAAAATGGGGTTGTTGACTAATCGGGTGCATGGCATACTATAAAGCGACGCTGAGCGATACGTTCGGCATGAAACGGTGTACAGGGAAAGGAGTATAAGCGATGAGAAAATGGGTAATGATGAGTAGCGTTGTCTGTTTGGGTATGGGCATGACGGTAGCGCAGGCCAACCAAGCACCGGTACAGGTATCCTTGGTTACGCCTTTGCAAGTGGTGGCCCCTGAAACGTCCGTGACCGGGTTGCGCCTTAATCTAATCTACGGTCGCAATGAAAATGTCAGCGGTGTGGACATTGGTTTATTCAATAACACCTCCGGTGCCTTCACGGGTTACGGGATGGGTTTGGTAAACTACACTGGGTCCGAACTTTATGGTGGCCAGGAAGGCTTGGTCAATTGGGTGCGGCAGAATGCACAAGGTATACAAGCAGGCGCGGTGAACAAGGTGGGAGAGCAACTGGCCGGCGGCCAGTTCGGGCTGGTAAACTGGACCGACGCGATGGAGGGTGTGCAGCTTGGCTTGTTCAATCGTGCCGCCGATGCCGTGGGTATCCAGGTCGGCCTTTTGAACATGACCCAGCATTTGTCCGGGGTGCAGATCGGTGTGCTCAACGTTGTTTCCCGCCGTGAACACTTTCGCGCCATGCCTATTTTAAATTTGGCATGGTGACCCCTGCGTAGTCGAGAGCGTGAACTACTGCTGGGCTGTGCGGGCAAGGCCGCGCAGCATCCCGCGGAAAACGAGCGCGTGCAAGGGGTAGAGGGCATACCAATACAAACGGCCGCTTATGCCGATCGGGTCGAAAATAGCGGTTTGGCGAATGCGCGCGCCCGCTGGGCAAGGGCTTACTTCAAACTCTAGCCACGCCCGTCCTGGCGTCTTCATCTCGGCCAAAAGCCTGAGTAGCTTTCCCGGCTCAATCCGCTCCACGCGCCAAAAATCAAGTGCGTCGCCGGGCCGCAATACGCCGCCCGGCGGCCGTCCCCGCCGCAACCCGACACCGCCCACGAGCAGATCCAACGCGCCCCGCAATTGCCACAAGCCGTTCCACGCGTACCATCCATTGGCGCCCCCAATTTGCATGACGGCCGCGAAGGCCTTCGTCGGCGCAACGGGTACATCGAGTGTACGGGAATCCACCAGGCGGGTCCCGAAGGTGACGCCGCCCCATTGGCGAACGGGACCGGCCGCCGACAGCGCGTCCGACCAGCGCGTGGTGGCAAATTCGATTTCTTCGCCGGTCAACGCGCGTTGCACGGCCGCCTGCATCCCCATTGGCTTGATGTCCGGGAAAGCGGTGCGTGCCGACGTATCCTTGACCACGGTGGGGTGGACAATACTTTCCACCAATTTGCGCCCTACGCGGGCATAGAGCGGTGTCACCAGGCCCAGCCAAAGACTGGAGAGGCGCGGGGTGATCACCGGCACCGGCAACATGGGCCGTCGCAATCCACGTTCACGCGCATAAACACGCATGAGATCCCCGTAGGTCACCTCGTCAGCACCGCCGATTTCGTAGATGCGACTGGTTGCGTCCGGTAGCTCAAGCGCCGCCAGTAGATAGGCCAGCAAGTCGTCGATCGCTATGGGCTGGGCCGGCACCCAGACCCAGCGGGGCGTGACCATGACCGGCAACCGTTCCACCAGCGAGCGCACCATTTCAAAGGAAAGACTACCGGATCCGATGACGATGGACGCACGGAATTCCAACACTTGGCATGACGATTCGCGCAGTATCCGACCCACTTCATGGCGGCTACGCAGGTGTGGCGAAAGCGGCGATTCGTCGTGCGCCAGTCCGCCCAAATAGATGATTCGCTGTACACCCGCCCGTTTGGCTGCCGCTGCAAAATGGCGGGCAGCTTGGCGATCCGCTTCCTCGAAACTCCGTTTGGCGCCCATGGAGTGAACAAGATAATAGGCCGTATCGACCCCCTCCAAGGCCTCACCCAAATGCGTTCCCTCGACCACGTCGCCTTCAACCACGCGCACGTCACAACCTTCGGGGCAGCGTATGGCTGCGGGACGGCGGGTCAGGCAGGTTACGCGCTGGCCCTGTCGGGCCAGCAACGGGAGCAGGCGGCCGCCGACATAGCCGGTGGCTCCGGTCAGGCATACAGAATGGGTAGCAGGCATGTTTAAGCAGGGAGTGGGGTATGTTCCCAGTGGCTGTCGATGGTGACGAGGCCGGCGCGTTCGCTGTTGTCGTTGACCGAGAAGGCGATCCAGTCTTCGAGCCGGTGATATTGGACTTTGTGGTCGGGTGAGTGACATGAGAGTGAGAGAAAATAGCTGCCCTCGCGCACTGTTAGCGGATCCAAATGGATGCGGATCACGCCTTTGCCTTCCACCGCAGGAATCGGATAGGCCTCGATTTGGGTATTGGACCCGCAGACCAGCACCCCGTTGGCCGACTTGATGCCGAACCCGAAGACGGGGGTCTCGATTCGTTCGCGTGCATCGTAATGAACCTCGATATGCAGGGCCCGGCCGGTTTCAAAATTGGTGGTCTCGATCCCGTCCTGATTGCGCACTTTGATATCTTCAATCACCACCTGCCGGGTTCCGAACTCTTCCACGGCCAGCTTGCCGATCTTGAGCATATAGTCCTTGAGGTAACGAAAGATCACATCACGCGGCGGCCCCTGTTCGGTCAGGCGTCCGTCCAGGACCAGAAAGGCCTCGTCGCAGAATTGCTGGACGGTTTCCAGCGCGTGGGACACAAACATCATCGTTTTGCCCTGTCGCTTGAACTCGTGCAGGCGTTCCATGCACTTGTTCTGGAACGCCACATCGCCGACCGCCAACACTTCGTCGGTCAACAGAATGTCCGGGTCGGTTTCCACCGCCACCGCGAAACCCAGGCGCACGTACATGCCGCTGGAATAGTGCTTCACCGGCATGTCGATAAAATCCCGCAAACCCGCAAATTCGATAATCTGGTCCATCTTGCTCATCACGTCCTCACGTGGAATACCCAGAATGGAGGCGTTGAGAATAACGTTTTCCCGACCGGACATCTCCGGGTGAAAACCGGCGCCAAGCTCCAGTAGCGAGGAAATCCGGCCCGCCGTCTGCACGGACCCGGTCGACGGGGTAATTGTGCCGGCAATCAATCCCAGCAACGAGCTTTTGCCGGACCCGTTGGGGCCAATCACCCCCACAGTGGCCCCGCGGGGAATCTTGAAGGAGACCTCGCGTAGGGCCCAAAAGCGCTCCAGTTTGCGGCGTTCGATCAGGCGTGCCAGCGTCTTATAGAGCGTGGGCACGCCCACGCCCTGGGCGCGGTAGGATTTTCCCAGATTATTAACTTCTATGGCAATGGGTGTCATAACCAATCCGAGAAATAGCGTTGTGATCGTTGAAAGGTGATGAACGCGACCACGGCCAGCAGCACCGGCCAGCAGAGACCGATCACGGCCCAGGGCGACCACGGGAAGGAAACGGAGGTCAATTGCATGGAGCGATACGCGGTGACGATGACGCTGAGCGGGTTGAGCATGTACAGGGAGCTGATCCAAGTCGCGTCACCGGCCAAGGCGTCCACCATACTGAGCGGATACATGATCGGGCTCACGAAAAACCAGGCGCTCAACAAGAGGCCCACGATATGCTGCGTATCCCGAAAATAGACGTTGGAGGCGGCTACCAGCAGGGCCATCGAGAAACTGAACATGAAGTGATAGGCGACCAGTATAGGCAGTCCGAGACTCCACCCGCTAAACCAAGCCCCTTCACGATAAAGCAGAACGCCCACGATCACGAATTGGACCACCAGCATCAGCAGAAAGTTGACCAGCGCCGCCAGGGTTGCGGACAAGGGAATAATCATGCGCGGGAAATATATTTTTTTGACCAGATTGGCATTGCCGGTGATGCAGGCCATCCCGGATTGGATGGCTTGAACCGTAAATTGCCAGGCGAATACCCCGATGATCAACTCCACGATCGGGATGCGCACCCGCAACAGGCGCAGAAAAAAGATGTAGATAAACGCCATAAACAGCGGCGTCAGCACGATCCACAGCAAGCCCAGCACCGAACCACGATAGCGGCTACGCAGGTCGCGCAACACCAGGTTGAGCAGGAGCTCGCGAAATTTATACAGGACAGCCAGAATTCTCATAAACGCCGTCCATGGTAGCCGAAGCACGATAAAGTGCCAGAAAAAAGGTTGGAGCGAGCGAAGGGATTCGAACCCTCGACAGCCACCTTGGCAAGGTGGAGCTCTACCACTGAGCTACGCTCGCACTCAACTTGACGGTACCCTAATATAGGCGCGGCTTCTTGTCAAGCACCCGCAGATACTTAATCTTACTCGCCGAGCCGGGCAGAGACTTCCTGTTCCGCCTGCACCCAGATCGCTACGGGATCGGCTTGGAAGTGGTGCCGCTCGGCCAGGTAATAAGCTGCGTCCTGAATCATTTTATAGCGTTCTTCCGGGCTGGGACCTTTCGACGCGGGCGCTTTACGTGCGGCCGCCCTTTTCGGGGCCGTTTTGCGCGCCGTGGTCTTCTTGGCGGCTGCTTTCGGCTTGGCCTTGGTCACGGCTGATTTGGTGGGAACCTTGGCCGCTGCTTTCTTTTTGGCCGCGGTCTTTTTGGCCGCGGTGGTCTTTTTAGTCGCCATTTCAATAACCCTTCAATAAGGTGGTTTTACTCGATCGATGAGCCGGAATGTAGATATTAATTTTTAATTTGCAACTTCAAAATGACGCCTAGCGAAAAAATCGTAAATATTGAAGAAAAACTGAATAATTGGTTGCGGGAAGCGCTTGTACGCGCCTTCCCTGAATCAACCGCGGACGCGGACACCATTGCGGTGACGCCGGCCACTGATGAGCAATTCGGTGATTACCAATGTAACGCCGCGATGGGCCTGGCGCGCGTGCTGAAGACCAATCCGCGCCAGATCGCCACCCAATGGGTGGACGCCGTGGAACCGGCTGATTGGGTGGAACAGATCGATGTGGCCGGGCCCGGCTTTATTAATATCCGTGTGGCCGCTGCTGCGCTCGCCGATGGGTTGATGGCGATGGATGAAGATGCACGCTTGTGCACCCCTGAAACGGGCCGGGACCGGACCGTTATCCTCGATTATTCCAGCCCGAATGTGGCGAAACCAATGCACATTGGGCATATCCGCTCCACGGTTATTGGCTGTGCACTGGACCGCCTGCACCGTTTTTTGGGGTTCCGGGTGATCGCGGACAATCATCTGGGCGACTGGGGCACGCAATTCGGTTTGCTGATCATGGGCTATCGTCATTTTCTGGACGAAACGCGTTTACGCGAGCAACCCGTGGAAGAACTGGAACGCCTGTACGTCAAGAGCTACGAACGTTCGCGCGAGGACCCGGATTGGTTGGACGCCGCCCGCCGGGAATTGGTGAAACTGCAACAAGGTGACGCCGATAACCGGGCCTTGTGGCAGTCCTTTGTCGACTTGAGCATGCGCGAGTTCAACCGGATCTATGACCGGCTGGGCGTGTCCTTTGATGTCGTGCGCGGTGAGAGCTATTACCGCGACCAACTAGCCGCTGTGGTGCAGCTGCTGCAAGCGCAGGGGCTGGCCGAGGAAAGCGAGGGGGCGCAAGTGGTGCGGTTGGACGATGAGGGTATACCGCTGTGCATCGTTCAGAAAAGCGACGGCGGCTTTAATTATGCCACCAGCGACTTGGCCACCATCAAACAGCGCATGGAAGAGTTCGATACGGAACAGATCATCTACGTCACGGACGAGCGCCAGCAGTTGCACTTTAAGCAATGCTTTGCCATTGCCCGCAAATTAGGCTGGACGGCGCAGCTGGTCCATGTGTGGTTCGGTTTGATGCGGCTGCCGGAAGGTACGTTCTCCACCCGTGAGGGCAATGTCATCAAACTGGAACGGTTGTTGGACGAGGCGGAGGAGCGTGCGTTGCGGCTGGTTCAGGCCAGCAGTCCGGAGATGGACGCGGCCGATCAACGGGCAGTGGCTCGGGCAGTCGGGATCGGGGCCATCAAGTACGCGGATCTGAGTCAGAACCCGCAGAGCATGATTACGTTCACGTGGGATAAGGCGTTGGCGATGGACGGTAACTCAGCGCCCTACCTGCAATATGCGTGTGCGCGGATCGCATCGGTACAGGACAAGTATCAGGCGCGTTATTCCGGACAGGACTGCAGGGCGTATCCGATTGAGCTGACGGAGGTGGTTGAACGGCGATTAGCGTTGCGGCTGTTGCGTTTTCCCTCGGCCGTGAACCGGGCTACGGCACTTTTGCGGCCCAGTGTGTTGGCAGACTACTTATATGAGCTGGCGCAAACCTACAGCTCATTTTATCAAAATGTCCCGTTTCTCAAAGCACCGGAAGGCGTGCGCGAAAGCCGCATACGGCTCTGTGGGCTGGTGGCCCGGGTGCTACGGCAGGGACTGGACTTGCTGGGGATCGAAACGCCCGGCCGCATCTGAACGGTATTCCTGCGTAAAATGGTGGACGCTGTGGGGCTCGAACCCACGACCCGCTGATTAAGAGTCAGCTGCTCTACCAGCTGAGCTAAGCGTCCGGGCTCAGCCTGCCACGGGCGTTTAATGGCGTCAAGGGCGGAATTTGTTTTTACGACGCTTCTTCTTCCGCGCACGGTTGGGGGTACCGCTGTTCCCGTCCGTATGCGCCATTTGCAGTTCGCGTATTTGGTCGCGCAGAATAGCGGCCCGCTCAAATTCAAGCGCCTCGGCGGCCTCCAACATTTCGCGTTCCATGTCCTGCAAAACGGTTTGTACGTCGTAATCCCCGTCCGTTTCCCGTAGGACCGCGGCTTCAGTGGTTGCGCTTTCCGCGCGTACAATGGCCAGGCCATCCTGTATTTCCTTGCGAATACTTTGCGGAACAATGCCGTGCTCCTGATTATACGCTTCCTGGCGCGCGCGTCGTTCCTGCGTTACGTCGAGCAGTTGCTGCATGGCGTCGGTGATATGATCGGCGTACAGGATCACGCGGCCGTCGACATGCCGGGCCGCGCGCCCGGCGGTTTGGATCAACGCGGTGCCGGACCGCAGGAACCCTTCTTTGTCGGCATCCAGAATGGCGACTAATGCGACCTCGGGCAAATCGAGACCCTCGCGCAACAAGTTGATCCCGATCAAGCAATCGAAATCCGCCTTTCTCAACTGCCGCAGAATCTCGACCCGTTCAATGGCGTCGATGTCGGAATGCAAATAGCGTACGCGCACGTTGAGTTGCAACAGGTAATCGGTTAAATCCTCGGCTGTGCGTTTGGTTAAGGTGGTGACCAGTACGCGCTCGCCGCGCGTGGCGCAACGTTGAACCTCCTCGAGTAGATCGTCGACCTGCCGTTCGAGCGGCCGCACCTCCACAGTCGGGTCCAACAGGCCGGTGGGGCGGATGACCTGCGGGATGGGTGTCCCCGCCAAGTCGCGCTCCAGTGGGCCGGGTGTGGCGGAGGTAAAGAACATTGGGCCGGTCACCTGCATGAATTCGTCAAAGTTAAGCGGACGGTTATCGAGTGCCGACGGGAGGCGGAAACCGTGCTCCACCAGTACCTGTTTGCGGGCGCGATCCCCGTTAAACATACCCCGCACTTGCGGCAGGGTGACGTGTGATTCATCGATAATCGTCAGAAAGCGTGAAGGGAAATAGTCCAGCAGGCAGGCGGGCCGTTCGCCGGCGGCCCGGCCGGCCAGGTGGCGTGAGTAATTTTCAATGCCTTGGCAGTAGCCAAGTTCCTGCAGCATTTCCATGTCGAACTGGGTGCGCATCCGGATACGCTGCGCTTCGAGCAGTTTGTTTTGTTGTTCAAACCAAGCCACTCGTTCTTCCATTTCGGCTTTAATCTTTTCGATGGCCGTTTCAATTTTTTGGTACGGCATTACGAAATGCTTAGCCGGGGAAATTAACGCGCGGGTTAGTTCGGCCTCAACATGGCCGGTCAACGGTTCCACCCGGCGAATACGTTCCACCTCGTCGCCGAAAAAGTCGATGCGCAGGACGGATCTTGCATAGGAAGGGTAAATGTCCAGCGTATCGCCGCGTACACGGAAAGTGCCGGGGGCTTGTTCCATGTCATTGCGCGTATACTGGATATCGACCAGCTTTTGTAGTAGCGCGTCGCGGTCGGTGGTTTCCCCGACATCCACGCCCACGACCATCGCGCGATAGTCTTCCGGGGAACCTAATCCGTAAATACAGGAAACCGAGGCCACGATGATCACGTCTTCCCGGTTTAACAAGGCGTCTGTTGCGGCCAGGCGCAAACGCTCGATCTCCTCGTTGATCGACGCGTCTTTTTCGATAAAGGTGTCGGTTTGTGGAATGTACGCCTCCGGCTGGTAGTAATCGTAGTAACTGATAAAATATTCGACGGCATTGCGTGGGAAGAAGGATTTCAGCTCGGCGTAAAGCTGGGCGGCGAGGGTTTTGTTGTGGGACATGACCAACGCCGGGCATTGGGCGTGGGCGATGAGATTGGCCATGGTGAACGTTTTACCGGAACCGGTTACACCTTCCAAGGCGGTGAACCGTTGGCTCGCGTCCCACGCGCGGCACAGGGCGGCGATGGCTTCCGGTTGGTCGCCGGTAGGGGCAAAATCCGCTGACAGTTGGAAGGCCGGAGGGGTAGTCATGACGCGCACCATACCTGCCGGAGCGCAACAAATCAACGCCCGGCCGGAATCTGCGAGCCAATTGCGCTGTGGGGAAGATGCGTGAATAGAGGCTGAAAAGAGGGTGGTGAATTTCGATCCCCCAGATTGGCGTCAAAAACCTCAATATTTTTGAGTGGAGGAAGGAAAAATGCGGATTTTTCGACCACAACGCGCGTGTCGCGGGGATTCTTTGCGATGAGAGCGCTGGCGAACACCCGGCCGCACGGGACACCGTGATAAGCCGCACGCTCGCCTGCTGTCATTTTGAGCGGAGCGGCTCGCTACGCTCGACATGACAAAGTCCCTTCATGCTCAATAACAGCCTCCACACACGCTCCCTCGACGCACATACTCCATCAGCTTCTTACAGCGCAGCCGGCCGGAATCTGCTTGAGACCGGCGGGTCTGTTGTTAAGTATAGCCGCCAGCCCACGCCCGTTGGAGTATGGCGTGGTCGGAAATCAGGAGAACATAATGAGCAGTAAATCGTACAAGGAAATAACAAGTCGGATCGGCAAGAATCTTGGGGTGTTGGCGAAGGCGCATAATGGCGTGATGCAGGGGTTCCAGCAGATGAGCGTGGCAGCCAGCCAAGACGGCGTGCTGAGCGCCAAGCACAAGGAAATGATTGCGTTGGCCATTGGTGTGGCCCAGCGCTGTGATGGCTGCATCGGGTTTCATGTCAAGAAGTGTATTGAGCTGGGGGTGACGCGGGATGAAATTATCGAGGTGTTAGGCGTTAACGCCTATATGGGCGGCGGGCCGGCCCTGATGTATGCGGCGGATGCGCTCTCCGCGTACGACGAATTTACCCAATCGAGTTGAGAATAAGATCCCTCTGCCCGTTGCAAAACCTGTCTGACCACGCTTGCACCGATAGCTGGGCTCAGCTATACTCCCTGACTATGGATAACCGAAAAGTATCTCACCGATTGCGCGAGGATGAGCTTGGCTGGGAAATGAAGATGAAAGTGGTGGGGAAAAAGCCGCCACATGACCCCGTTCAGGCCTTGCGTTGGAACGCGTCTTTGTGCCGTTTACTGCCACCTTGGGCGCGGCAAAGGCCACGGGGGGTGCATTGCTTCCGTACATGGAAGGAAGTTGAGTCATGGGACCGGAAGATGCAGCATTTCACTCACAAGGCTGGGTGACAGTAGACGATCTTGTGGAGTTGGCGAGACGCCTGCAGCGCGCAGGCGTTCAGTTTGTGGTGTACGGAGGAATTGCCTGTGTGCTTCATGGATTTGTCCGCGCCACTAATGATCTGGATCTTTGCATAGGAGAAAACCCGGACAATATCAAGAAGGCCCTTAACGTATTGGCTTCGTGGGGTCAGGGTTTTGCCCGGGAATTAAAGCCGGACGATGTTTTAGACAGCGTGGTGGTGCGAATCGGGGATGCCTTCACGCTGGATATTGCGTCCAAAATTTGGAAACTCGACTGGGAACAAGCCTGGGCTCGCCGGAGAATTGTGACAATTGACGGTGTGGACATTCCCGTACTGAGCAGGGAGCACTTGATCAAAAGTAAACTAACCTATCGCGAAAAGGACGCATGGGATGTGCGCGAATTAAGTAATCTTATCCATCCCGAACCGGGGCGTCCGGCGGAAGGGGATGTTTGACAAGCGATACGGGCTTCGGAATGGATCCGCTCAATATTTTACAGCCCTAATAACAGCCGTTTGATAGGTGGCGTAAACGCCTGCTGAGGTGGCATAGTGTTGTGTATACTGGTCGCGGAGTTGTTGCAATTCTGCGCGGGTTAAAGGTGCATAGCCGGTCCGTGCCGTTCCCCCCGTGACGCCCTGTTCATGAATCACCCGCAAAAAGGTGTCCATGTCCGGATACGTTAGGCGAAAGGTGTGCGGCTGAACGGCATCAACGGTGAGACCCGCCTGCTGTAAGGCGTTTTCGACCTGCGCCAGCCGGGGCAACGCAAAACGGCTCATCTTATGGGGGGCAATCCGCCTCCGTACAGACCGTAACTCGCTGAGGGTGCCGTGCAGCATGATTCCCGCGACCCATACCCCTCTATTCGTTAGATTGTGCCAGGCGGTGCAACAGGCTTCGGTAAGGTTATCGACCCATTGCAAGGCGGCGTTGGACACGATCAGCGGGTAGGGGGATGGCATGCGTAGATGTTGGGCGTCGCCCGTGTGCCAGGTCACCCGTGGTTCCCCGGACAATAATTGCTGGGCATAGGCGACCATATTGGGGGCGATGTCCACGGCGTCGATTTGGGTGTCGGGATATCGTGCCAACAGGGCCCGGGTGAGTAAGCCGGTGCCTGCGCCTAACTCCAGCAGGCGCGGGGGTGGAGTGGAAGGAAGTAGTGGCAGTAGCTGTTGCAGGAGCCGTTGTGGTGGTTCGGCGTGCTGCTCATAGTGCCGGGCTTGGACATTGAAGCGGTGTTCCATCATGGGAATGACACGAGGGCACCGGTCCATTGGGGGCCTGTACAGCTTCGGTTGACGGGCCTCATGGCCGTTCAAACACGACCCGCCGGTTTGGGTGGTCGATGGTTACAATAAAACGATCCAGCAAGTGGCGTCCGATACGGGCATACTCGGGTAAACCCAGGCCCGCCGTTGGCAGGTCTTGCCGGGGCACATTGTGCCAGACCACTTCGCCCAGAATGACTTGACGCACGTGGTCTGTTGAAGCTGCCCCTGTTGTTTCGTTGGCCGTCGCCAAGGCGTAATCGCCGAGACTATCGATCAAAAACAAAGTGGGTACCCCGTTCAGGATCCCGTTAAGCACCAAGTGGCCGTCACGGTTATGAAACGGGGCCGTTCCGATCAGGCGGTCCGGATCCGCCTCGTAAGGGGTTGTGGTGCCAAAGGCCACCACGCGTTGCGGAAAATTGAACTGCACGAAGCTGAACGCACGGAGGAAGTCGGCCCCCAGCACCAACGGTGCAAACCGTCGTGGTGTCCTGCGGTGGAGTGCGGTCAAGGGGCCGTGGGCCGCCGGGATATGGAGCAATGCGGTGTCGATGTGTACCGGCTCGATGACCACCCGGGAGGCCACTCCCAATACGCCGGGCACATCGTCGTTCACGTGCTCGGCGACACGGCGCAGAGGCGTAGGACCCAGCGGGATGACGCCCGTTTGACGGGCCAGGCCGTACTCAATCCAGGATGCACCGGCACTGGTGTCGATCAGCGCGGAATAGGTATCCTGACCACGCAAGCGGACTTCAATCCCGCATACGGCGTCGCCGTAACGGTCCGCGATAAAATCCGCCACGGCGAATCGGTCTGTCGGCACACGGAAGGAACCGGTGAACACGGGTCCTTGTTCCGTATTGTAGCGCGTCAACCAAAACCGGCGCTCGTCCTGGGCCGTTTGCAGAAAAGCGTGCAACTCGCGGGCCGAAAGCATTTCCCGTTCGGACGGCCGCCGGTGTGCGCAGCTTGTGCCGAACGATAGCATGGCCAGCCCGCAGAGGCTCCACGCGATTATGGGTGATTTAGACATGGCTGGACTTTGCCATGGTTCCGCCCCTTGCTCAATCGAAATCCGGTGGTGACCACACAGGGCATTGCCTTACGGCTGGAGGCTGAGTATGGTGGGGGCATGTCACGCTTTTTGCTATTTGTTTGTTGCGGAGTGTTCTTGGCGGTCAGTGTGCCCGGTCGGGGGGAGTCGCCGACCACCTACGTAGTGGAACCAGGCGACACGCTAAGCGATATCGCCCAACAGTTCGATGTCCGCCTGCGCGACCTGCAACGCTATAATGAGTTGGCCAATCCGGACCGGTTACGGGTGGGTTTGGAACTGAAAATTCCGCCGGGGCCGGACGTTCCGCTGCGGTACACGGTGCGCCCGGGCGATTCCTTGAGCAGCATTGCACAAGGGCATGGAGTGACCACGCAGACGTTGGTTGACCTAAACGAGCTGGCTGATCCCGATCGTCTAAGTGTCGGGCAAATACTGCTGATTCCGGGATCGGCCCGTGCGCGACCGGCATTGGCTCCGGCACTGCAGCGCGAACTGGACCGGATCCGGGTGCGCAGCGGCTGGACCCATATTGTCATTCACCATAGCGCCACTGCCCGCGGCAATGCGCAGGATATGGACCGTTACCACCGGGAACACCGGCGGATGGTCAATGGGCTCGGTTATCATTTTGTGATTGGCAATGGGCAGGGAATGGCCGACGGCGAGATTGCCATTGGCCCCCGCTGGATCGCGCAGCAGGACGGCGGGCATTTGGCGAGTCCGGCACAAAACCGTTACAGCATCGGGATTTGCCTGGTCGGCAATTTTGATCAGACCCGGCCCACGGCGCGCCAAATGGACCAACTACGCGCGTTGGTGCGTTACCTGCAGCGGCGCGCAGGCATTTCCAATAATCGCGTGACCACCCACACCTTTATTAATGTGCGGCCCACCCGCTGTCCTGGACGGCATTTTCCGACCGAGGCGTTTATTCGGGATCTGTAGCCCGGGCGCGTGCGTATACCCCGTAAAAGTCCTGCACAAATTGGTTGGCGATCAGTGGGCAGAATATAAACAGGCTATTTTCGTCGTTGATGTGATTGGCGTTGTTGCTCCAGTTGGCGGAGCCGGTGATGACGACGGGGTTATGCGGGGTGTCGGGGTCAATGAGCATATATTTGTGATGCAGGCGCCGCGTTTCCTGCTGCCGATATACGGGCGCGGGGTGTTTCCAACGGATGTTGGGATTGGTCGACGATTCCTGCTCGGCGTCGCGCCCGGTCATATTGATCGCCGCCGACCACCATTCATCCCAAAAATTGAAGACCCCTTTTATTTCAAAGCCGGTCCGCTCACCGGTCCGGTCCGCCGTTGAGCCTTCCCATTTTTTCTTCAACGCCTGCTCCAGTCCGTGATCGGACCAGGCAAAGATTGCGAAATAGACCTTTTCCTTGGCCTGTCGCTCAACCAACCGGGTCATGGCCCCGATAACGTCGTAGCCCGGGGAAAAATACACTTCAATGGGGCGCCCTCCGACTTCCAGCCGGTGGGGCGCGTCGCGTGCCGGTTTGCGTCCGCTAAATCGTGCTTGGTCAGGATCGGGTTGTGCTGCAGCCTGGCCCCACATGCGGTTGAATTCCGCGGTGTAGATGGCCGCGAGTTCCGGTGAATGGATTTCCAAACCGTTATTGCTGTTGCCGAGCAGTTGATTGTGCCGCTGGTTCCATTCCGATCCGTACAAGTCGGTAACCGTGAAATTCATGCTGGTGGTCCATACCCAGCGCTCATCGATTACGATAAACTTGTTATGCATTTGGGCACCGGGCCGGAAGAAGGTACCGTCGGCGCGCCGTTCGCCCTTGGCCAGCAGGTAACCGCGCATCTCCACTTGCCCGGCGAGCAGGGTTTTGCGGGGCAAGTCATACGGATAGGGCGGTAATCCAAACGCTCGCCGTTGAGCCGGATCATCCGTATAGGCGAAGATCGGTGCGTTGGCGAACAGGATGGCGCTGTCGGCGGAACCCGGCACTCCGTCGGCGCCCCGCAATAGTTGTTCGAGCCGTAGACGGGCAATGGCCCAACGTTCCACGCGCTCGGCGTCATCGGGATTCGGCAGTTTGGAGTCGGCGATGACCCGCACGCGCACCCCTTCCGCTGCTTTGCGGATCAATAATTCCGTTAGGTTCGGCAAGTTGAGCTCATAAATCGTGATGTCGATTTGGGTGGTGGCCTGGCGTAACCGCTGCAAAATACGTTCTTCAATGTTCACGCGGTGGTTGGCTTTGTTGCCCGGTTGGGCGTATTCCGTCAGGGCCGGTTGGTTGAAATAGACGTTGATGGCGTCAGGTCCGTGCTGCACACGATGCAGCTGTTGGCCGGTCTGGGCGGTGGTGTCCCGGAAGCCGGGGGTACCGTAGCCCAGGTCATAGCGGACGCGTGCCGTCCGCCAGCTGGCGCGTTGATAGCCCGGGCGATAAGGATAAACGCGTTGCATGGTGGCAAACGTGTCCGGATCGCCCGCGTGCCAGCGGTCGACCCTGTCGACCATCCGTCCGCGCGCATCTTCCAACAACAGCCGTTCGCCGTCCCGGCTCCATGTGTCGGCGAATACCCCGCCGATCGGCACACCGGGCAATTCGGAATAATCCTCGTGAATAAAAACCAGGCTATCGCCCGGCGCGATGATCCCGTGCAAGTCGCATACGAACGCGCGTGCCCGACAGCGCAGCGTCCAGCCATCCAGATCAACGGGATCGGTTCCTGGATTGTAGAGCTCGATCCATTGTTGTTGTGGTGAGGTTGCTGTGCCCATCCAGGCAATCTCATGAATGACCACATCGTGACGGTCCCGCAGTACCCGGGGTAAATACCCCGACGCACTGATCTGGAACCCCATGATCAGGCTTATGCATAGGCTCCCACCAGCCCAAGAAATAAGGCGCATACTCTTTTCCTTCCCCAGGCGGTACAGAACCGGCCTGCGTAACCGGTCACAATAGCAGATCACCAGCCCGGCTGCAATAGGCGCCCTGAAGTAGTCCGCAGCAGTCGCCATTAATTCGCGCCGGGCTGTCCTGCAGCCGGTTGCGCTGTAAGAATTTGATGGAGTATCTGCTTCAGGGGAGCGTGTGTGGAGGCTGTTGTTGAGTATGAAGGGACTTTGTCATGTCGAGCGCAGCGGAAGCGGAGTCGAGACATCTCAGAATAGCGCTAGCCACCGTTGTGCGTTTGGGCACCGATTCAAAGGCGACGCGGCTCGGCGGAGAACGAGATTTTTCGACTGCGCTTCCGCTCCGCTCAAAATGACAACAGGCGAGCGTGCGGCTTATCACGGTGTCCAGTGCGGCCCAGTGTTCGCCAGCGCTCTCATCGCAAAGAATTTCCGCACGCTCCACGCTCTCGCTACGAAGTTGGTGAGAAATGCGGGTTAAATTCACCAACTTCTTTTCAGCCTCTATTCACGCACCTTCCCCATAGCGCAATCGGGTCGCTGTCCTGCCGCAGGGCTTGACCACCACGCCGTCACCACTTAACATCCGCAGCGTAGACACAGGGGCGTGACGGCGGGTCAACAGCATGGCGAATAACAGGAAAAAAGATATGTCAGCGGATACGCGTGACAAAGCGAAAACAAAAGTTGAATCGGAGCCGGCCGCTTCGCGCTATGCCTTGGTGTTCGCTGTGGAAGAGGTGGTGGTCCCCGCGCGACAAGCCGAATACGAGGCGTTACGGCATATTTTGGAGGCCCGCAAAGCGCAACTCACGCCCGCGCTATATACCCGGTATGCGTTGCAGCGGGAACCGCAAGCGTATTTGCCTGAACTGTTGGCGGCCTTGGGACTGCGCACCAACTCATTGGACACCATGGCGGAGGAAGTCCGCACCGGGATCAACATGTTCCTGGCGTCACCGGAAGCCCGGCCAACCGACTTTAGTACACGCTTAATTCAAGCGGCCTGTGCGCGCGGGATGACCTGTGCGCTTCGCACACGCCATACCGAGCCGGAGGTGCGGAACCTGTTGGCCCATCAGGAAGGGATCCCGGCGGATCTGCCGGTGTTGACGGTCGATACGGACGAGGCCGGTCCCACTTGGCAGGACGTGGTGGCTCCTTTGCAGCGCACACCGGCGCACATTATTGCCGTGGTAAGCAGCCAGACCAATTTGCAGGCGGCGTTGGCGGTCGGTCTGCATGGACTGGTCGTGCCGGACCGCTTTACCGCGTTTCAGGACTTTAGTGGTGCCGACTGCGTAATTGATGATCCGTCCGCATGTGATCCTGCAGATATACTCGACTGGTGGGTGTGAGCAAGCCGGATAGATTGGAGACGCACCATGAATACCTCTGATAATGATCAAGTCGACCAAACCCCGCTGGAGGAGTTACTCCAGATTATGGCCCGCCTGCGCGGGCCGGACGGTTGCCCATGGGATCGCGAACAAACCTTGGAGAGCCTCAAGAAGAACCTGGTGGAAGAAACCTATGAGGTGATCGATGCCATTGACAGTGGCGACCGGTCACAATTGCGCGAGGAACTCGGTGACCTGTTGTTGCAGGTGGTTTTTCAATCGCAAATCACCGCTGAAGAAGGGGCCTTCGACTTCCAGGACGTGGCCCGCGCCATAGCGGATAAACTAATACGCCGTCATCCCCATGTGTTTGGTGATACGACAGCGGCGGATGCCGATGAGGTGTTGCGCAACTGGGACGCCATCAAACGCCGCGAAAAAGGCGATGCCGAGCCGCGCTCCGCCGTAGCGGGTGTGCCGCGCCACTTGCCGGCGCTGCATAAGGCACAACAGGTACAAAGCCGGGCCGCACGCGTAGGCTTCGACTGGAAAGAATCCCGCGATGTGCTGAACAAGATTGAAGAGGAACTGGCCGAAATTAAACTGGCCATGGCCTGTGAAAGTGCTGCGCGCGTGCGCGACGAAATCGGCGACTTGCTGTTTGCCGTGGTCAACTTGACCCGCTTTCTCGGGCATGAGGCGGAAGACGTATTAAATCAAACCGTACAGCGGTTCACGCGTCGTTTTCAATACATCGAATCACAGGTGCATACCGCCGGCCGTCAAATGACCGATATGGATCTGGCCGACCTGGAGGCCTTATGGCAGGAGGCCAAGCTGACGGAATGCACCGATACACCCGCAGGGAAGGGAGATGCGCGTGGCTGACCCGTATCCCTTATTATGCGCGCCGGTTTACCAGGATTATGTATGGGGCGGTGATCAAATTATTCGACGCTTTAACCGGTCAGCCCCCCCCGGCATTTATGCGGAGTCCTGGGAAATATCCGACCGGCAAGAAGGTATGAGCATCATCCGCAACGGGCCGTTGGCGGGGCAAACCCTGGCGGACGTACGCACGGCCTGGGGGGCGGCCTTGTTGGGACCCGGGATAGCGACGGACCGATTCCCTCTCTTGATTAAACTGCTCGATGCACGCGAAACGCTTAGTTTACAGGTGCATCCGGACGATGCCGGAGCCGCTGTTCACGGTGGCGAAGCGAAGACGGAAATGTGGTACGTGCTGGCAGCTGAACCGGATGCCGCCGTATATGCCGGATTCCGGACGGATGTTGACCCGGACACTTTTCGCCAGCAAGTGGCTGCGGGTACCCTCGAGTCGCTCTTGAACCGGGTGCCGGTCAAGGCGGGGGACGCGGTCTTTATGCCGGGCGGGCGCGTACATACCATCGGGGCCGGGTGCCTGCTGCTGGAAGTGCAGCAAAACTCGAACACCACCTACCGGTTATACGATTGGGGTCGGGTCGGGCATGAAGGTCAGCCTCGCCCCTTACACGTGGAACAAGCGATGGCCGTTATTGATTGGTCGGCGGTGACGGCAGGCGTAACGGTGCCGCGGCGCCTCGGCCATTTGGGAGCCAACACGTTGTGGGAAGTCTTGAATACGGCTTGGTTCCGTATGGAACAACTGGACATCGCCGAAAGCTGGCCGACCACGCACGACGGAAAATCGTTCCATGTGTTGTTTAACGTGGACGAACCCGTTCGTCTCCACTGGGCCGACGATGTGGTCGAGCTGGCACCGGGCACCTCGTGCCTGGTACCCGCCGCCCTGCAGGCCTACCGGCTTGAACCGCAAGGCCGCACAGGCCGGGTACTACGCATTACGCTTTAGCCTACGCGGCTATTTTTTCCCGCCGCAGCCACAATTCGGGCCACAACCGCCCTCGCTGAAATCGCCCGCTTCCGGCAACCGGCCCAAACGAAAGGTGTTGGCGATATAGGCCGTTACCGTTTGCTGCAACTTGTGCAGGGCCTGCTGTGTGTCGTTGAAGTTGCGAACCACGTCGTTGGCGAACAGCGCCTCCCGTTCACGCTCGAACGTTTCAATCTCTTCCTGGGTCGGCTCTTCCGTTTTGGCCTGAATCGCTTCCTGCAATTCATAGACCCGGTTGTATTGCTGGCGCGCCTCGTCATCAGCACTGAACGCGTCGATATGCCCCCGCATTTCGTGGAATGTGGGTTGATCGAGCAAGGTCTGGCATAGTTCCAGGGTCTTCTTAATAACGGGCGAATCTTGCATTTTTAGTTCCATCGGGTAAATCCTCCTTGACCGTATGGCTTGAATTAGATGAGGTATGAACCTCAATTTCGTGCGGGCGGTAACGTACCGCATTTCTTACGTGTTGCAACCCTTAACCTGATTTATTTTGTTACGTACAATGTGGGCTTTTATTAAACGGCATGCTTGGTGGATCATTCCGCTGCTTATTTTTGATTTCTTTCTTTTCCGCTGGCTATGGAACCGCCCGGTTGATTCCTCCCCGGTCGGGGCGGGTGAACGGACCGCGCTGCATCCAGTCGCGGCGCGCCCTTTGCCGCGCCCCTTGGGACGACTTTACGGTTACCCCACGGATCAGCAGGATTTATGGGACACCGAATCATTGGAGGTCTATCAACCCACGGCTTCCGGCCGCATTGAATCGGCGTTGTACGGGTCGGTGCGCACCCGCTCGTCTGGCGGTCGGCTGTTGCCGGCTTTCCACATGGGGATCGATATCGCGTCCTTGAACCGTGACCGGCGTAACCGCCCGCTGGACGCGATCTATGCCGTGACCGAAGGCCATGTGGCGTACATCAACGCCATTGCCGGTAATTCCAATTACGGGATCTACGTGGTGCTCGTGCATGACGATCCCCTTGGTCAAATCTACACGTTGTACGCCCATCTGGCCCGGGTCCAGTCCGGGCTGAGCGTGGGCGACGCGGTCGCACGTGGTGAAGAGATCGGTGTGATGGGCAACACCCCCACGCGCATCATCCCCATGGCCCGCGCCCATTTACATTTTGAAATCGGTGTGATCAACAATCAGCGCTTTGCGCGTTGGTACCGCCAAACCGATCGCACCCCGGACCATGGGAATTGGCATGGGCACAACTTAACGGGCGTTGATCCCCTGGCCGTGTTCGGCGCAGGTGGCAATCCCGTGCGCTTTAGTCTATGGGATTATCTGGAGAACCTGGAACCCGCCTATACCTTGATCATCGCGGCCAACCGTCAAATCGATTATTTCCAACGCTACCCGCGACTATGGCGCGGGGAGGATTACGATGGCACGGCCATGGTCATGACGGTCTCGGAAGGCGGCGTGCCGCTGAGCGGACGAACAGCGACCGCTGCGGAACGCGAGCAACTGGGACGCGAAACCGTGGTCGTCCAGTCCGTCAACGAAGAGGTCCTGGGCCGTAACGGGTTACGCCACGTAGTGCGTCGCCAGGGCGAATGGACCTGGGGCCGCAACGGCGAATACTGGTGGGAAATCTTCTCCTTTTAACCGAGAGAGAGCAGTTCAACGGCTTCGTCGCCGAATTGTTCGTGGTAACCCCTTGGGCCATCATTTTCTCAGCCGCTTTCATCAAATGGTTACGCGGTGATCGCGCTTCCAACGTTTGGAATAGAGATCGAAAAACAGTTCCAAGGATTGGAACGGAGGCGTTGCCAGCAAAGACACCACGGGGCTGCGGGTTAGTGGGGCAGCTCTATGCGTAGGCGGTAGCTGCGGGATTCGGTGGCGTTGGGAATGGCGAATGAGTCCATTCCGCCTACGCCTGGGCGTGGTCCGGCACCGGGGACGTTGGTCCAGATGCCGTCAACCAAATCGGCTGTGCTTTGCTCTACGCGTTGAGGTGGTTGCGAGTAGGATTTGCCGGAAAATGGTGATACAAGAAAGCGTGTATGTTGATAGGCGTGTAAGGGCGTTGATCTTTGTCGCGAGCTTTGTCGAAAACTTTGTCGACAAAGCTTGGGTTGCAGGCTATCGCCTGCGTTGGAATTGTGCTTACGATGCCGGATGAGCGGGAAGACGGGGTTTATTGATGCGGTGTTATGCATGTCAATGTGGTCAGACGCTGTTCTATGAGAACAGCAGCTGTCTGGCCTGTGGGGCGGAGACGGGGTTTTGTCCCTGTTGCCAACAGGTGGTTTCGCTGGTTCCCGCTGGACCCGGCCGCTACCGGTGCGGCCATCCGGATTGCGGCACGCTCCTGGCTAAATGCGCCAACTACGCCGAACACAATGTATGCAATCGCTGCGTGCCGATCCCGCCGGTGGGTAGTTGGCCGGACCGGTTTTGTGATTGCTGCCGCTATAACCAAACCATCCCTGACCTGTTCGTGGCGGGCAACCGCGAAAAGTGGTACCGCCTCGAAGTAGCTAGACCCCATCCGAAAAGGGTTTCGGATGGGGGTGTTCAGGTGTTCAGTGTTCAGAGTTCAGGAGGGAACGGTGCTTTGCGCTCCAGTTGAACAGTCATTTTGCTTCCAGCGGTCCATGG
>PWVE01000241.1 GCA_003562335.1 PVC group bacterium | reverse complement strand
CGGGTTTCAGGTTTCAGGAATGCGCAACATACTGCGGACTAGCAACATCCATACTGACACCCGAAACCTGAAACCTGTATACTCCACTTGTGAAACGGGGTTTTGCAAGTGGCTCTAAAGGCCTTACAACATAATCGTAAAACCTTTATTTGCAGGGTTTTAAAGTGGAGCCAGCTGTCGGGTTCGAACCGACGACCTGCTGATTACAAATCAGCTGCTCTACCAACTGAGCTAAGCTGGCGCTGTGTGACGGTGCGGAATCTAACCTGTTTCAGTTGGTTTGACAAAGGGTTTTCGGCTACTTCAGCCAGTCCGCCAACCAAACCAACGGATGGCGGGCCGGACGACGGGCCAAGTCGGCAATCTGGTGGCGACACGAAAAGCCACTGGCCAGTATAACCGTTTGCTCTGTCAGGGATTCGATCGCGGGTAATAAACGGTCCTGCGCCATTTTTACGGACCACTCGTAATGTTCCCGTTCGTAACCAAACGCACCGGCCATCCCACAGCAACCGGCCGCACTAACGATCAGCTCAACCCCGGGCAACGCCTTGAGCAGGGCTTGCGTGCTGCGTCCTTGGTTCAAGGCGCGCTGATGACAGTGTGGGTGAAAGAAGACGGTTGTTGCCGGTCCCGTGGCCGGTGGCCATTGTAGGTGGCCCGCCTCCCATTCCCGCACAAGGAAATCCTCAATCAATACGGTATTGCGCGCAACAACTGATGCGGCTTGGGCGTCATCGACTAAATCCGGTAAATCGTCCAGCAAGGCCGTGGCACAACTTGGTTCCACGACGAGAATCGGCTTACCGGCTTGTGCGTACGGTAATAGCTGCTGGATCGTTCGACCACCATTACGGCGGGCGCGGTCGAGCATCCCCTGCGAAAGCGCCGGGCGTTGACTGTCCACCGGTCCCGGCAGTTCGACGGCATAACCCAACTGTTCCAACACGTCCACGACTGCTTGGCCAATCTCCGGCTCTTGAAACTCCATATACAGGTCGTTCATCAAAACGACCGGGCGACCGCTGGCCCGCCGGGTGCCGCCTCGTCGCTTGAACCACGCACTCAAACGTTCTCCGGCGTAGCAGGGCAACCGACGGCGCTTATCAATTCCCAACCCGCGATCCAGCCCCCAACGTACAGGCCGACTCGCTAACAAGGCATTGGCCAGCGGCGCAGGCCAGCCCGCCTGCCAACGCCCCAACGTCCCCACCCGGGCCATAATGTGATCGCGCCACGGGCGGTGGTGGTGTTGATAATACTGGTGCTGCAATTCGGCTTTCATCTTGCCGACATCCACCTGGTTGGGGCACTCGCTCTTGCAACCTTTGCAGGCTACGCACAGATCAAAGACGGCCCACACGTCCTCGCGACTCATTGCGGCCGGACCCAACGCCCCGGAGAGGGCTTCACGCAGCACATTGGCCCGGCCCCGGGTGGAATGTCGCTCATCGCGGGTGGCCATGTATGAGGGGCACATGACCCCGGCCTTTACTTGCCGACAAGCTCCCACCCCCGTGCACTGCTCCACCGCCGGCCGCAAGCCCCCCTCCTCCCGCCAGCGGAACGCCGTCGCCACGGTGGGCGGGGTGACATCGGCCCCCAATCGCAAATGGGTATCACGTGGCGGGGTATCCAGCACCTTGCCGGGATTCAAACGCCCCGCCGGATCAAACAACTGCTTGATTTCACGAAACGTTTGATAAAGGCGATCACCAAAGTACAGCCGGTTGTAATGTCCACGAATGATGCCGTCGCCGTGTTCACCGCTCCAGGCACCCCCGTATTTCTTAACCAGGGCGAACACCTCGTCTTGTATCGCCAACAGCTGCGCACGATCCGCCGGATCGCGTAAGTCGTGCATAGGCCGGATATGCAACACGCCCGCTCCGGCATGACCGAACAAGGCAACCGGCTGTTGATGCCCGGCACATACCGCCAACACCTCCTCGACGTAATCGGCGAGCACCGCCAACGGCACGGCCGCGTCCTCGATGTAAGGCACCGGTTTGCGCGCATCCTTGGTCGTGGCTATCAGGCCCAAGGCCCCCTCGCGCATATTCCAGACGGCACGCCTGTCATCATGCGCCCACATGATCGGAGCGGCATAGCTGCGATGCGCTGCGCGCAGGTGCGCTTGAATGGCGTTCAGCCGATCCGCGACCACCGCGCGCGTTTGATCCTGCACCTCAATCACCAGTAACCCTTCCGGGCGCCCCTCAATAACCGTACAAGTGTGGCGGGTGGCAGGATGCTCACGGGCCATGCGCATAATGGTACCATCCAGCAATTCGACCGCCGTCGCGCCTTCCTTGACAATGGACTCCACGGAGCGCAGGCAATCGCCCAACGTGCTGAAGTGCGCCAAACAGAGTCCGGAATGTTTAGGCAACGGTTCGAGCTGGAGCGTAGCCGCGCTGACGACCCCGAGCGTCCCTTCACTGCCCACGATGATCTTGGCAAGGTTCAGCGGCGTGGCGTCGACCAAGGCATCCAACGCGTAGCCACCCGAATGGCGTCCCACTTGCGGGTACCGCGCGCGGATTTCGTCGTGCTCACGATCCACAATCCGGGCCACGGCTTGGCCAAGCAATCGCGCCCGGTTCGGGCCCTGCGCGGATTGTTGTTCAATGAAATCTATGGGGCCCACATGGACGACCTCCCCATCGGCCAACAGCAGGTCAAGTGAGTGCACATGATCAATCGTCATGCCGTACTTGATCGAGCGCATACCGGCCGCGTTGTTGGCGATCATGCCGCCGATCGTGGCGCGGCTGGTGGTGGCCGGGTCCGGTGCGAAATGCAGACCGTGTGGATAGAGAAAACGGTTCAACTCGTCCCGGACGATGCCGGGCTCAACGCGAATCCATCGCTCTGCCGGATTGAACTCCAGAATGCGCGTGCAATGGCGCGAAACATCCATGACCACGCCGTGACCCACCGCTTGCCCCACCAAGCTGGTACCGCCGCCCCGCACAATCAAGGGAAGGGCGTGCTCGGCACAAACTTGGACAACCGCGCGCATATCCTCCCGGTCCACCGGTTCCACGACGGCCAAGGGTAGATAGCGGTAAATGCTGGCATCGGTAGCATAGGCGTGGCGGGTCACCTGATCCCAATAGACCGCGCCCCGAACCCGCTCACAAAACAGGTCGCGAACCCGATTGGAAATCACGCCATCCTCCGCTTCAGAGGCTTTTGCACCCCCTTCAAGGTCGACACGGAGGTCGACCCTCCAGTAAACAGACTGCGGAATTTCTCAAGTTTCCGGAGGGGCAGGCTCCGTCCTGCCCTCATAAACAGGAGGTTTTCCAAGAGCCTGTTCATTCAGACACGCTCCATTCAGGCCCGCAATTGACGATAGCGACGGATCAGTTGGTTGGTCGAGCCGTCATGATCCAGCACCGGCTCCCCTTGATCGGTCAGTTCAGCCAGGATCGTGCCGGCCAGGGCCTTCCCCAATTCCACCCCCCACTGGTCAAAGGAGTAGATGTTCCAGATCACGCCTTGCACAAAAACTTTGTGCTCGTACAAGGCGATCAATTGACCGAGCACGAACGGGGTCAGGCGCGGGGCCAAGAGCGTGTTGCTGGGCCGGTTCCCCTCAAAGGTGCGGTGCGGCACCAGCTCGGGTGGTGTCCCTTCGGCCTGCACCTCTTCCATGGTCTTGCCGAAAGCCAAGGCCTCGGTTTGCGCAAAGAAATTGGCCATGAGCTTATCGTGATGATCGCTCAGCGGATTCTGTGAATGCACGAAGCCGATAAAATCGCTGGGCACCAGCTTAGTGCCTTGATGCAGTAGCTGGTAGAAGGCGTGCTGCCCGTTCGTGCCCGGCTCGCCCCATACGATCGGCCCGGTCTGCCAGGTCACCGGACGTCCTTCGCGGTCGACCGACTTGCCGTTGCTCTCCATATCGCATTGCTGAAAGTAGGCGGGGAATCGCGACAGATATTGATCGTACGGGAGCAAGGCATGACTTTCGGCACCAAAAAAGTTGTTGTACCAGATGCCCAGCAAGGCCAGCAGCACCGGCATATTCTGGTCCAGCGGCGCGCTGGCAAAATGCCGGTCCATCGCGTGGAAGCCGCCCAGCATCTCGCGGAAAGCGGTGTCGCCAATGGCCACCATCAGGACCAACCCGATGGCGGAACACAAAGAGTAGCGCCCCCCTACCCAATCCCAGAAGGCAAACATGTTGGCGGTGTCGATTCCGAACGCGCGCACTTTTTCGGCGTTGGTGGAGACGGCCACAAAATGGCGCGCCACAGCGTCCGGATCTTTCAGGGCCTGCAACAGCCAATCCCGGGCGCTGTAGGCGTTAGTCAACGTTTCCTGCGTGGTAAACGTTTTCGACGCCACGATGAACAAGGTCTCAGCGGGATCCAGATCGCGAACGGCCTCCGCCAGGTGCGTGCCATCCACATTGGACACAAACCGCACCGTCAGGTCGCGGTCCGCATAGGGTTTCAAGGCTTCGTAGGCCATGACCGGTCCCAAATCCGAACCGCCAATGCCGATGTTGACGATGTTACGTATGCGCTGGCCGGTGTAGCCTTTCCAGTCGCCGCTCCGCACGGCTGCGGCAAAGGCGGCCATGCGGTCCAGCACCGCGCGCACGTCGGGCATGACATCTTCACCGTCCACCTTGATGGGCGGATCCCCGCCGTGCCGCAGGGCCACGTGCAGTACCGGCCGGTTTTCGGTACGATTAATTCGTTCCCCGGCGAACATTGCCGCACGGGCTTGCGGCACGCCTGCCTTCTCCGCCAGTGCCACCAGCAACTGCATGGTTTTGTCGTCAATGCGGTTTTTGGAATAATCGAGAAACAGGTCGTCCACTTCCAGCGTGTAGCGCGTGGCCCGTTCCGGATCATCGGCGAACAGGGCGCGCAGATGCACCGGCTGCATGGATTGATAGTGTGCTTGCAGTGCTTGCCATTCTGTATTCAAGTGTCGCATCTTTACTCCTAAATGTGGATAGCCTGCCCGTGCACATCGAGCGCGGCTTCGTGCACCGCTTCGGACACGGTGGGATGGGCGTGGACAATGCTCGCCAAATCTTCGGCGCTGGCGCGGTATTCCATCGCCACCACCGCTTCCGCGATCATTTCCGAGGCCGCCGCCCCAAAGATATGGACGCCCAGTATCTCGTCGCTGTCCGCGTCGGCAATCACTTTCACTAAGCCCACCGTTTCATCCATCGCCACCGCGCGCCCACTGGCCCGCAGGGGAAAACTACCGGACTTCACTTTGCGTCCGGCCTGACGGCACCCGTTTTCGGTCTTACCCACCCAGGCGATTTCCGGCCAGGTATAAATAACCCACGGGATGGTGTCATGATTCACTTCACGCACCTGACCGGCGATGCGTTCCGCCACCATTACGCCTTCTTCCGACCCTTTATGCGCCAGCATCGGTCCCCGTACCACGTCACCGATGGCGTAAATGTCGGGGATATTGGTGCGACAGTATTGGTCAACGTGGATGTAGCCGCTCTCATCGATTAACAAAGCCACCTCGTCCGCGTTCAATTGGTCGGTATGGGGTTTGCGGCCGACGGCTACAATCAGTTTATCAACTTCCACGGCGTGTGTGCCGTCGTTGTCCGCATAGTTGACCGTCAACCCGTCGCTCCCCTCCTCCACGGACTTCACCATGGCGCCCATGCGGATATCGAGGCCTTGGCGTTTGAACTCCTTTAACGCTGCTTTGGCGATTTCCGGGTCCGTCATCGTGAGAAAGTCGTCCATGGCCTCGAGCACCACCACCTCGGCGCCCAGCCGGCTCCAGACCGAGCCCAGCTCCAACCCAATGACGCCGGCCCCGATCACACCGAGGCGTTTGGGGACCTCATCGAAATTCAATGCGTCGGTTGAATCCACAATGCGCTGGTGATCAATCGTCACGTTGGAAAGCTCGCGCGGCACGGAACCCGTGGCCACAATGATATGCTTGGCCTTCACTTTTTCGGCGGCGGCATCGTCGCCATTCGGCTGCACGGTCACGTGCATGCCCAGTTCCAACCGGCCATGTCCCTGCAACCACTTGACTTTATTCTTTTTCAGTAACCCGGCCACCCCTTGCGTGAGCGTGGTCACGATCTTGTCTTTGCGGGCAATCATTTGGCCGACATCCAGGTCCACGCCCTCGGCTTTAATCCCGTGGGCGGCATATTTGTGCTTCACCCGGTCATAGTGCTCGGACGAGTCGAGCAAGGCCTTGGACGGTATACAGCCCGCGTTCAAGCACGTTCCGCCCAGGCTCGGCTTACCGCTCTTACCGATATACTCGTCAACCAACGCCGTCTTCAACCCCAACTGTCCGGCACGGATCGCGGCCACATAGCCGGCCGGCCCGCCACCGATTACCACCACATCAAATTCTTTCATCTGTTCTTTCTCCTTATACGTCCGTTCTATCAAAAGTTGATAGACCATTTTATGATCTAATCCTCTGTTTACAATGGGTTATCCTCATTCAAGATTCCCCCCTCGCTTTTTCTATCATCTTGCGTCCATTTCGGTGGACGGGTTCAAGCATCTCTTTTCGTAGTCCGTAGTCGTCGCCGTAGTCGTCAACCGTTTTTCACCGTTCAGCCCTCTCCATCGTCCCGTTACTGGCGCACCACGCATGGAGCATCGAGATGACCCTGGCCTGAATGGCTTTACCGTCTGCAACACGAGATGCCGGGATCTCTTTCCTGGCAACCGCTAGGTCGAACAGCAGTAGCGTCTGACACGCATGGTCTTGTGCCGTCTTCATGAACCGGTTCTGATCAACCGCCGTCGCCCGGCCATGGCCCTCGGCAATGTTCAGCACAGTACCCGTTGTGCTGGTGTCGAGTTTCCGCCTGACTCTTATCTTCGGCTCCAGTTCCCCCAACAGCTCGTGAGTCCATCGCACACCTCGGAGGGCAACCTGATACAAATCCAGCTCCACAAACGGGAATCTAGTACTGCCATAGGCCTCTAACCCCTCCCGCACACGGTTGTCACCAACGCGCTTCAGCCCCAGCAACATCCCCCGCACTCGCCACAGCTTGCCCACAGCGGCCTCATACGCACCCTCCTCAACCACGCGCCGGGCCGAACACACATCCAACGAAGCAACGCATTCATGCGTTGATGCAATCGAGACATCCAGGTACGATAGCCGCTGTGGCGACCCGAAGCTCAACCGGTTCGCGTGCATAAAGTTCACCCCTATGCTCTCAATGGCTTTATCCAGATGGTCAAGTGCCGCGATCGGTGCCTCGGCGCCGGACACGATTTCTCCGCACAAACTCGCGGCTTCCAGATAGACTTTGTAGATGTCAAGTCGCTCGTGAGACAGCTCTGCCTGCATACTCCAACCCCTTGCTGCGTATGCCATTTCGGCGGACGACTACGGCGACGACTACGGTGGACGGGTTCAAGCACCATTCTCCGTAATCCGTAGTCGTCGCCGTAATCGTCCACCTATTTGCACTTTTCATAATTTTAGACCGTACCTATACGTCCAACAAAACCTTGGCCGGATCTTCCAGCACATTCTTAATTTCCACCAGGAACTGCACCGCTTCCCGCCCGTCAATCAACCGGTGGTCATAAGTCAAGGCCGTGTACATCATCGGGCGGATTACCACCTGCCCGTCCACGGCCACCGGCCGTTCCTGTATCTTGTGCATTCCCAAAATACCGCTTTGCGGCGGATTGATGATGGGGGTTGAACAAAGCGAACCGAAGATACCGCCGTTGGTAATGGTAAAGGTACCGCCGGTCAGGTCGTCCATCGACAATTGCCCCTCACGCGCGCGCCCGGCATACTCCACAATGGCTTCCTCAATTTCCGCGAAGGTCAGCTGATCAGCATTACGCAGTACGGGCACGACCAATCCCCGGTCGGTGCTGACCGCCACGCCGATATCGTAATAGCCGTGGTAGACCAAGTCGGTCCCGTCCAAGGTTGCATTCACCACCGGATATTTTTTGAGGGCTGCCACCGACGCCTTGACAAAGAAGGACATGAATCCGAGCTTAACCCCGTAGGTCTTTTCAAAATCGTCCTTATACCGGGCCCGCAAATTCATAATCGGCTTCATGTCGACTTCATTGAAGGTAGTCAACAATGCGGCGTTTTGCTGAGCCTCCACCAAGCGCTCGGCGATGCGCGCCCGGATACGCGACAGCGGAACCCGTTTTTCCGGACGACCATCCTCGGCCGCTGCATCGGCGTCATCCTCCGACACTTGGCCCGACTCGGATACAGCCTCAACCTCGTCGTCTGCGTCTGCACTTGATTTAGTTTCAGGCGCTTCCTGTTGTTCCCCGGCGTCATCGTCTACCGGTTGTCCGGACTGCTCCAAATGGGCCAGCACATCGCTTTTGGTAATGCGGCCGCCACGCCCGCTGCCTTTGATGGCGGAGGGATCGAGATCGTGTGCTTTCACCAAGCGTCGCACAGCCGGACTCAAAACGACGTCGGCCGACTTATCGGATTGCTCCGCCTTATCGTCCGCTTGATCCGTCGGCTGCTCCTCCTCTGTTGCGGCGGGTTCCTCGTCGGAAGAGGCGGTCTCCTCCGGCTTATCCTTCTCCGTTGATTCGGTCTTGGTGGGTGGCGATTCAGTGGTGTCCGTCTTTTTGGTGTCGGCTTGGCCCTCACCGTCGGCAATGTGCGCCAGCACTTGACCGGCCGCCACGGTGGCGCCCTCTTCCACCGCAATATCTTTCAGCACACCGGCTTGGGGGGCCGTAACTTCCAACACAATCTTGTCGGTCTCCACATCAGCCACCTTCTCGTCGCGCTTCACCGTATCGCCGGGCTGTTTGTGCCAGGTGGACAGGGTGCCTTCCTCGACCGACTCCGGGAAGGGGGGGGCTTTGACTTCTGCGGGCATGGGTTATCTCCTTATTCGTTCCAGTTTGGGTTCCAAGGGGTGAAAGACAAGTTGCGGGCACGGTTTGGTCCACTCGAGGTTAAGCGCGGCCTGGACCAAGCGGCGCTGGCGTTTGACGTGTAGTTGATGGTGACCACCGGATGGGGCCGCGCTGCGCAAGCGTCCGACATAGCTGAGGGACTGGTGCGGCTGCATACAATCCCGGATCTCGTGTTGAATAGCGTACCACGCCCCCTGATTCATCGGTTCTTCCTGTGCCCAGACCACTTCGTCTGCATTCAGGTACCAGCGCAGCTCGCGGGTCAATTCCTCTTTTGGGAAAGGATAAAGCTGTTCGACCCGAATCAGCGCGACGCCCTCTTCCTCTTTTTCGCGGCGCGCTTCCAGTAAATCGTAGTAGACTTTGCCGCTGCACAGCACCACCCGCCGGACCAGTGCCGGATCGAATCCGTCCGTTTCGCCGATCACCACCTGAAATTGTCCGCCGGACAAATCTTCCAGCGAGCTGAACGACAACTTACGGCGCAACATGCTCTTGGGGCTCATGATGATGAGCGGTTTGCGGTAGGCGCGAATGATTTCACGGCGCAGCATATGAAACATTTGGGCGGGCGTGGTGGGCGCGCAGACTTGCATGTTTTCCTGCGAGCATAGCTGCAGAAACCGCTCCAGACGGGCCGACGTATGTTCGGGGCCCTGCCCTTCCCAGCCGTTCGGCAGCATTAACACCAGCCCGCACAGCTTGCGCCACTTTTGTTCCGACGAACTCAAAAACTGGTCAATCATCACTTGCGCCCCATTCACAAAATCACCGAATTGCGCTTCCCAAATCACCAGCGTTTCAGGATTGGTCATGGAATAGCCGTATTCAAACGCCAACACGGCTTCTTCCGACAAGATGGTGTCAGCCACGGTAAACCGGGGTTGGTCGGGCTTGATGTGCTTGAGCGGAATGTAGGCATCGCCGTTGTACTGGTTGTGCAAGACGGCATGACGATGGAAGAACGTGCCGCGTCCGCTGTCCTGGCCCACGATCCGCACCGCATAATCCTGATCGAGCAAACTGGCGTAGGCCAGCGTCTCGGCACAGCCCCAATCCAAGGGCAGCGCGCCCTGGGTCATCTTGCGTCGGTCGTCGATGATCTTCTGGACGCGGGGATGTAAGATGATGCCCTCGGGCACGGCAGTGACCGTGAATCCCAGGCGCCGCAGTTTCTCGGTCGGTACCGCCGTCTCCGCCGGGTCATTCCAGCGCGCGGTCAGGTAGCGGGTCCAATTATACTGGAAAGGATACGGTTCGCGCGCAGGCGGGAACGGGGCCACCGATTTGTTGGCTTCGAGGGACTCGCGATAGGTTTCCGCCATTGCATCCGCTTCTTCCGCCGACACCAGGCCCTGTTCGGCGAGGCGTTGGCGATAGATTTCAAGGGTGGTGGGGTGATTACGAATCTTCTCGTACATCATCGGCTGGGTGGCGGCCGGTTCATCGGCTTCGTTATGGCCGTGCCGCCGCGTGCAAATCATATCAACTATGACGTCCTTCTTAAACGTCGCCCGGAAATCCATCGCCAGTTGCATCGCGTAAACGCACGCTTCCGGATCGTCGCCGTTGACGTGAAAGATGGGAGCTTGAACCACTTTACCGATATCGGTGCAATAGAGCGTGGAGCGGTAATCCAAGGGATTGCTCAAGGTGAAACCGATTTGATTGTTCACCACCACATGCACGATGCCGCCGGAAGAATAGGCGCGGGTCTGGGTCAGGTTGAACGTCTCATAGACCACGCCCTGCCCCCACAAGGCCGCATCGCCATGAATCAGCACGGCCAACCCCTGCTGGGTTTGGCCGTCGCGCCGGTCGACCCGGGCGCGTACCGCCCCGGCCACGACGGGGTCGATGATTTCCAGGTGCGAGGGATTAAACGCCAACGCCAGATGCATCGACCCATGATCCAATTCGTAATCGGCCGAGAAGCCCTCGTGGTATTTAACGTCACCGCTCTGCAGGTCTACCCCTTCGCCGGCCGTCTTGCCTTCAAAAATCGAAAAAAGGGCTTCCGGCATCTTGCCCATGATGTTGACCAGCATGTTTAAGCGTCCACGATGCGCCATGCCGATCACCAGCTCCTTGACGCCGTGTCGATCAGCCCGCCGAATCAGCGTGTCCATCATGGGAATCAGCGATTCGCCGCCTTCCAGTGAGAAGCGTTTTTGACCGACATACTTGACGTGCAGGTAGCGCTCCAACCCCTCGGCAGCTGTCAGGCGTTGCAGCAACCGTTTCTTCTCGGCGGAATCACAATCCGGTTGCCCCAGTCGTCGCTCAAACCGGTCCTGCAACCAGCGACGTTGGGCCACGTCAGACACATGCATATACTCGAGTCCCACATGGCCCGTATAGGTTTGCTTGAGCCGTTCCTCGATTTCGTTCAGTGTCAGATTCGGCGGCGCTACCAGGGTTCCGGTGTTAAATACCGTTTGGCGATCTTGATCGCTGAGCCCTTGGAAATAGCAGTCCAGATCGGGGACCGGCGGCAGTGGACGTAACTGGATCGGGTTCAAATCCGCCCGTAAATGTCCGAACGAGCGATAGGCCCGAATCAAGCGCAAAACGGCAGCCTGCTTCTCGGCCCAGGCGGCGGCATAACCTTTGGTCACCGCCGTGCCCGTTGCCGGACGACTGCCGTTGCGGCGGCGGGCCGCCGCTTTCAGGCCCTCCTGAATGGCATGATGATTGACATCGCGCCGACCGTTGCCGGACTTTTCCATATCTTTGAAATAGGCCCGCCATTTCGCGTCCACACGGTCCGGCGCCTGCAGGTATTGCTCGTACAACGCCTCCACGAAGGGTGCGTTACCGGCAAACAAATAGGAGTTTCGGCGCTGCGCACGCCAGTCGATTTGCTTATTTCCAGCCATGATAATACAGTACTTCCCGCTTCAACCACAAAGGTGCCGTACCATAGCACAGGTATCGGGGAAATGCCTACCGGAAAAAAAGGGGCAGCCATTCTCATTTTGGTCTCTTTGGCTCACCGAGCCGCCTTCACCGGGCTACGGCGGGCCAAGGACGGTTCGCCCTACCACGCGAACCCCGCAATTTTTAGAGGAAAATGGGGCGATTGCGCAGTTGGGAAGGTGCGTGAATCCGTCCACCGTAGTCGTCGCCGTAGTCGTCTACCGAAAGGAATAGGAGGCCATAATGAGAATTGCTGGAAAAATGGGCTTTTGTCGGTAATGCGGTATGGTATGTTGAACGAGGAGTTCGTAATCTTATGAAATTCAGTGAATTCGATTTTTGGTATGCTTTGCACAATACGGAGGTGGTCCACCCGCCAGCCGGACGATTGGAGACGTTCGGGAATACGGTGGTGAATTACCATTTGCTAAGCGAGGGCATGGACGACACCAACGAGGTCCGTATCCGCGAGGGCCGGATTGAGGCCTTTCGCCCGCAAATTATTACCCCGCAGAGCGGTGACCAATCTCCACTGGACGGATTTGGCGAGGAGGCGGAAAAATACTTGTCCTGGCTGCGCGAAAACGCGGAGGAACTGGTCCTGCTCCGTTACGGGTTTCAGATCAAGAAGGCGGAAACCAAACAGTATACCGTCAGCGAGCGCTTGCCGACCGTGCTGGGACAGGTGGAAGAACAAATCAAACGCGCCAATGACCCGCTCAGCGCCATTGTCGTCGGCGTTGAAAAGCCGTGGGAAGTATGCCTTTTGAAGCTGATGGTGGATGTGATGCAAAAGTCCGTTGTGGCCAACGTGTCCGACATGCAAAAGCGCAATCTATTGCCGCTGAACCGGGAACAAAACGAGCGGCAAAAACGCGACGAGATTGAGGCGGACTTCCGCGCGGCGGCCCGGAACCGCCATTTGATCCAGGATCTGGGGCGCAAGCTGCAGCAGTACGGATTGTTTGAGGAATTTGAAGATCGTTTTTTCGCCTTGGTGCGCAACCGATGAAACTGCTCTTCGCCGGAGATATTGTCGGCGGACCGGGTCGCCGCTGTTTCGCCCGCTGGGCCACGCGCTACAAGGCGGAGCAACGGGCGGACGTGATTGTGGTCAACGCCGAGAACGCGGCAGGCGGCCGCGGGATCACGGAGCCGCTGGCCGAGGAATTGTTTGCCGCCGGGGCCGACGCCATCACCCTGGGCGACCACACGTGGGACCAAAAGGATGTGGGCCCCTACCTCGACCGCGAACCGCGCATTGTGCGGCCGGCCAACTTTGCGCCGGGCTGCCCGGGCCACGGTCACACGATCATTGACACCCCGGACGGTCCGTTGCTGGTGGTGAATCTGATTGGGCGCGTGTTCATGCCGCCCCAGGACTGTCCGCTGCGCACGGTGGATCAGCTCCTGAAGCAACAAGGCACCCGCGCCCGCATGATTTTTGTGGACATGCATGCCGAGGCCACCTCGGAAAAGATCATCATGGGCCGGTTCTTGGACGGTCGGGTCAGCGCCGTGGCCGGCACGCATACGCACGTACCCACGGCGGACGAATGTATCCTGCCGCGCGGCACCGGTTATATCACCGACGCGGGCATGACCGGGCCCAAGGATTCCGTGCTGGGCCGCGAGGTACAACCAATCCTGCAACGCTTTCTCACCGGGTTGCCAACCAAATTCGATATTGCGAAGAACGACGTCCGCCTGGAAGGCGTGTTGTTTGATATCGACCCGCAGACCGGCCGCACGCGCAAGGTACAACGCATAAGCGAACACATGACATGACCGCCACCAACCCCCAGGAGCGGCGGGTCTACGGCGTCAGCGAACTGACCCGCCAGATCAAACAACTACTGGAAAGCCAGGTGGGTATGGTCTGGCTGGAAGGCGAAATTTCCAACCTGAGCCGACCCTCTTCCGGGCACCTTTACTTCACGTTAAAGGACGATAGTGCACAACTGAAAGCCGCACTGTTCCGCGGTCGACAGGGCCGGTTGAGCTGTACCCCGCAGGACGGTTTGAAGGTGCGGGTATACGGTCAAATCACGGTGTACGAGCGCAGCGGACAATACCAACTGATTGTCCAACAAATGGAAGCGGCCGGTCAGGGTGCGTTACAGGCCGCGTTTGAAGCGCTGAAGAAGCAATTGGCAGCAGAAGGGCTGTTCGATCCCGCCCGCAAACGTCCCCTACCCGCTTGGCCCCTGCGCATTGGCTTGGTCACCTCGCCGACCGGCGCGGCTATCCGCGATATGCTCAACGTGCTCGATCGCCGGTTTCCGCCCCTGCACATTGTCGTGGCCCCGGTACCGGTCCAGGGCACGGACGCAGCCGCCCGCATCGCAGACGCCATTGATCGGTTCAATGAGTGGGCGAACGTCGACGTGCTGATTGTAGGCCGGGGCGGCGGCAGCTTGGAAGATTTGTGGGCGTTCAATGAGGAGGTCGTCGCGCGCGCGATCGCGCGCTCGCGCCTGCCCGTGATCTCGGCGGTGGGCCACGAAATTGATTTTGCCATCAGCGACTTTGTCGCCGATTTGCGGGCCCCGACACCATCCGCCGCCGCCGAGCTGGTTATCGGACGTAAAGCCGACTTGGAAGCCGCGCTCAACGACGCGGCGCGCCGGCTGGCCCGGGCGCTGGACACGCGCCGCTTGGAACTCAAGACGCGGTTTGTTCATTGTCAGCAGCACTGGGTATTCCGCGAACCGCTCAATCTGCTGCGCCAACATCGGCAGGTGGTCGCTCAACATCAGCGGAACATGGCCACCGCGCTGCGTGGTGCCGTCCGCGAGCGCCAACAGCGCTTGGACGAAACCCAAGTCCGCGCCCGGCATCTATTGCAAATGAAGCAGACCGCCGCCCGGCATCGCCTGACCCAATGCGCTCAGCAACTGCGATTGCTGGGGCCGTTAGCCGTGTTGGCCCGCGGCTATAGCATCACCTGCAACGCGCAAGGCCGTGTGGTCCGGCAAGCCGCCGACGTAACCGCCGGCGAATTACTTGAAACCCGCTTGGCGCAAGGCCGCATTACATCTGAAGTTCGTCAAACCACAGAGGAGAACACCCATGACCGCTGATACCCAACAACCGCCCAGTGCCTCATTCGAGTCGGCATTGGCCCGTCTGGAGACCTTGGTTAAAGAGATGGAAGCGGGCGATCTACCGCTCGACCAGATGATGGCCCACTTTGAGGAAGGCTCCAAGTTGGTCAAACATTGTAATACCACCTTGGACGGGTTGGAAAAGAAGATTGAAACCCTCATTCAACAAGAGGGCACCGCCAAGACCGTCCCCTTCGAAGCGGAGCGCTTGGCCGATGACTGATTGGCATGTGCGCGCGATCTGTTTTGATTTGGACGGTACACTGCTGGATTCCGTGTATGACCTGGCTGCGGCGTTAAACAAAGTTCTGGCCGAGCGCGATTTTCCCACCCACCCGGTCGAGGCCTATAAACAGTTCGTCGGCGACGGCGTCCGGTTGCTGGTTGAACGAGCCTTGCCCGCGCAGGCGCGCGACGATGTCACTGTCGACCAAACGCTCCACGCATACCGTGCGGCCTATGCCAAAGCGTGGAACGTGCACAGCCGACTCTACCCGGAAATCGACACCTTGCTGTCCTTGCTTGTCCAGCAGCAGATCAAGCTGGCGATCTGCTCCAACAAGCCGCACCCGTATACGGTCGGCTGTGTGAACCACTACTTTCAAGCATGGCCCTTTGCCGTGGTGCTGGGCCAGCAGGAACATCTGCCGCGCAAGCCGGATCCGGCCCCGGCCTTGCAGATTCTTGCGCAGCTTGACTGTCCGCCCAGCCAGTGCCTGTTTGTCGGCGATAGCGGCGTGGACATGGCCACCGGCCGGGCCGCCGGTATGCGGTCGATTGGGGTGTCCTGGGGTTACCGTGACCGTGACGAACTATGGGCGCACGGCGCCCAGCACCTGATCGACCAGCCACTGGAACTACTCAATCATTTGAGCTAGTCTTTGGATGTTCGCGTAATGGGTGAGAGATGTTGAGAAACTGCTGCAAAGTATGGTGCCTGATCTTGGCACTGATTGGTTGGTGGGTAGCCCCGCCCGTCGCCGCGCAACGACCGCGCGGGTTGGCCATTTCGCAAACCGTGCAGATCCCGGCAGCGGGACTTGGTTTGCAAGTCATGTACGGGGCCGAACCGGTGGGCCTGTCGCAGCCACAGGTCTGGCATTACCGCCAGCCGGACGGCACGATTACCGAACGGTTCGATCCGCGCGACCTCTGGTACCCCAGCGTGCAACTGGGCCACTGGCAAGACGCCCACGGGACCGACCTCATAATCGGGCAGCTGGGGCCGCCGATGCCCACCACGTTCCCGATCCCCCACGTTTCGCGCGACGAATATCAAGTGGCCGTCGACACCGCCAACTTAACAGCCCCCGCCACCCCCGCCGAATTGGTTGACTGGCTCGAACAATTTGCGGAAGCAACCCCACAAGTTCCACCGCGCACCGTCTCGTCCGGGCCGCGAGTAGCGCAGGTGTTGGCATTTGATTTCGAGGACGCCGACCGACTCCGTCGGGCCTATGTCTTTCGGTTTCGCGCGAATGTACACGGCGTGGACCCCGATCAATGGTTTGTCGCGCTGTTCCAATTTGAGCGCGGAATCCAGCTGGTCCCGGCCAATATCGATCGTGATTTTGTCAGTTCATTGCACACCGTCATGCGGCCACCGGTACAGGTGCGGAGCGGCCATGATCACGAGGCGCGTAGCGCGGACGAGCTGGACCTGCCGACCGCTGCGCACGCCGAGCATGTGGAACGCGCGTTAAACAGCATCCGCGGATTACCCGGCTGGTGGCATGAGGTGACGGACCATTACGTGATTGTTTCCGACGTCTCGCGTGGGCGGCGTTCCTTTATCGACCGTTTAAAGGCCGACCTTGAGGTGTTGCGGGAACGGGCGGCCGCGCTCATTCCACCGCGCACGGACCACCGCATGATCAGCCTCGTCAGGGTCTTTGCCGATCCGGTGGATTACGATCGCTATGTTGGACCGGAGCATGCGAATACCGCCGGATTATGGATGCCCGGCCGCCGTGAACTGGTGGTCCGCCCGCCCCCGCACCAGCGGGAACGCGAGCAACTCGATGGTTTGCTGCGGGTGGTCTATCACGAGGCCTTTCACCAGTATTTGCACTATGCCTTTGATCTCATTCCGACTTCCCCTTGGTACAATGAAGGCCATGCCACCTTTTTCGAGGGGGCGGAAATCCGGTCGGACGAAATACGGATTGGCGAACGTGCCAGTTACGCGCGGGTCGTAGAGGCCATGGCGGCGGAGGGTCCTTTGCCGTTGGCACCATTATTGGCCATGGATTACGACACCTTTTACGAGCGGGCCGGTGGCGATGCCGTTCAGCGCCGTGCGAATTACGCCTTGGCATGGGGCTTGATCTATTACCTCCGTAAAGGAGCGCCACTGGAAACCGACAACCGCTATGAAGAAATCCTGCCGACGTATGAAGACGCGCTCTGGCGGTTACAGGACGCAGCGGCCGCCACCGCCGCGGCTTTTGCCGAGGTCGATCTCGCGGCGTTCAACCGATCGTTCGCCTCGTTCTGGCACTCCGCAGGGCGCCGCCATCGCGCCCTGCGGCATGATCCGTAGGCCCGCACCAGCATTATAACAGGGAAAACCGCTACTAGATTAATGACCAGCATGGGTATGAGGGTCCTGTCATCCCTGATCGCTCTGCCTAGCCTCCTCGTCAGCGCCAGCGCCGCCGAACGCCCCCCCCAACATTGTCCTGATCCTGACCGATGACCTCGGCTACGGCGATCTCGGCTGCTACGGCGCGACCAAGGTCAAAACCCCGCACATGGACAGTCTCGCCACCGCGGGCCGCAGATTCACCGACGCCCACAGCCCCTCCGCGGTCTGTACGCCCTCGCGCTACGGCTTGCTCACCGGCAGCTATCCGCTGCGGATCAACCTCTGGGGAGCAATTCCCCCCTTGAGGCAGGGACTGATCATCGATCCCGACACGCTGACCCTGTCCAGTTGTATGACTTGGAGGCGGACCTCGGCCAGGAAACCAACGTCTTCGCCCGCTATCCGGAAGTGGTGGAGCAACTCGAGGCAGAACACGCGCCCTACCGCGCCGCCATCCCCGACACCAACCCCATCGGCTGGACCAACCTGCGGCAGTGACCAGGCCGCGGGTGTGAAGCCAAAGGGGTCCGCCCATCACGCTCGATGCACCCATGAGCCGCAGCGCGTCTTGTCCTCCGTAGCCTTGGCGAAGGAGGAAGCGGGCCGTCAACGCTTGTCCGCCGTAGCCTTGGCGGAGGCGGAAGCGGAGGCAGTGAGGGCGACGGTCTTCCGGCGCACTCTCTGCCGGAGTGAGACCGAACGGGGGAGACTGGTCCCGACCCCCGCCGACAGGCGGCGTGGTCGGGATGACAGGATCGGGGCAGGCAAGAAAACGAAACGAAGCAACTAAAGAAAGAGGAAGCCTCGTCATCCCAAAAAGAGCAATATACACTGACTGACCCCTTCCCCCCCCGGGATACAGGACGTGACGTAGCCGCCGAGCGCATCGCAGAAGCCCGGCATTCATTTGGCGAAGCGTGGACCGAGTACTTGGCGCTGCCCGCAACGCATCCGGGTTGTGCCAGTCTTTATCACCCTGAAGGGTGGTGTTGGCCCGGCAAGGATCCGGTCCGGGGTCTCGCCGCCTCCATGCAAGCGTTGGACGACAACGTGCCTGAACCCGTTGCGTCAATTAGAACGGACGCCGAAATGATGGAGTAATCCGTGAGCTTGCGGGGACCGTCAGCGTTCCTTAGCAATTGGCCGGACAGTGGGAAACGATTAGACCGTCAGTTCTTGGATGTAGTCCCTGATCTCGTCCCGCACCCGGCGATAATGTTTCAGCGTTTCTTCCTCCGTCTCGGCGTTTTTAGCCAAGGCCGGGGGATCATCAAAGCCGGCGTGTATAACCCGGGCTTTGCCGCTTAGCCATGTGGGACACGTTTCGTTGGCATGGCCGCACACGGTAACAACCACATCGAAGGGAATGTCCTGCACGGCCTCAGTGGTCTGCGAAACGTGCCCGCTGATATCCACGCCAGCTTCCGCCATGACGCGTACGGCGCAGGGATTGAGGCCATGCGTTTCGATGCCCGCCGACCAGGCTTCGATGTCATCGCTCCGCAAATGACGCGCCCAGCCTTCGGCCATCTGGCTTCGGCACGAGTTGCCGGTACAGAGAAAAAGGACTTTGTTTTTTTCCGGCATGATCAGCTCTTCTTGGGGAACCAGTGTTTGGTACGGACACAAATCTTTACCAGCCAAAGCATCAGTGGAACTTCGATCAGTACACCGACAACCGTCGCCAAGGCTGCACCGGAGGACAGGCCATACAGCATCGTCGCCGTTGCAATCGCCACTTCAAAGTGGTTCGAGGCCCCGATCATCGCCGAGGGCGCCGCGTCTTCGTATGAAAAGCGAAAGAAGCGCGCCAAGCCGTAGGTGATGGCGAAGATCAATAGCGTCTGGATGGCCAGAGGTATTGCAATCCACAGGATGGTCAGCGGGTTTTCCACAATAACGTCCCCCTTGAAACTGAACAGCAGGACCAGCGTGCCGAGCAGGGCCATGATCGACACCGGCGTGAGCACATGCAAAAACTTTTCCGTAAACCAGTCGATCCCCTTGGCTTGGATGATCCATTTGCGCGAGAAATAGCCGGCCACCAGGGGCAGGGCCACGTAGATGCCGATCGATAGCAGCAACGCCTCCCACGGCACCGGCATGGCATTCACGCCCAGCAGCCAGCCACCCAACAGGCCATACAGCACCAGCATGGTAAGCGAATTGATCGCCACCATCACCAGCGTCAGGCCCTGATTGCCACGCGCCAGGTAGCCCCACATCAACACCATCGCTGTGCAGGGCGCAATACCGAGTAGGATGGCGCCGGAAATGTATGAACGCCAGAGTTCCACTTCCGTTCCGTCTTTGAGTACGTCCGTTCCGGGCATGAAGTCGCGAAACAAGACACCCAGAAAGAGCCAGGCTATGCCGAACATGGTAAACGGCTTCACGCACCAATTCATAAAGAGGGTCAGCATGACCGGTTTCGGGGTCTTGCCGGCTTTCACCACTTCGGCAAAGTCGATCTTAACCATAATGGGATACATCATGAAAAAGAGCGCAATCGCAATGGGAATGGACACCACCGGCGCGTCGTCCACATAGATGGCCATGCCATCCAGATAGGCCGCCACGCCCGGTGCCAGGCGCCCGAGGACAATGCCGCCAACAATACACAACGCTACCCACAGGGTCAGGTACCGCTCGAAAATATTCAGTTTCTTTTCTTCCGTCACATCAACCGTGGCACAAGTCATACGTTCAATCTCCTTTATGTTGTTCGTTCGCTTCGCGGACGTTGCCGCCTGCACAATTCCTCCGGGTCACAGGCCATGACTGCCTTGAGTTTCCGCCTGTCCGCTAAGATTTGGTCGTCACTTTTCAACGCGGCCTTGATCCACTCCCAGGCAGGCCTAGCCGGGGCGGTGGTCGTTGAAGCGGAGAGCCGATAATAAGCCCAGCGCCCTTCTTTGCGCATTTCCACCAATTCGGCTGCGGTCAGAATGGAAAGGTGCTTGGAGACCGTTGACGGGGCGAGGCCCAGCACCTCCACGACTTGGCAGACGCACAGCTCGCCCGTTGCCAGCAGCATCAAAATACGGATGCGCTGGGCATCGGCCAACGCCTTCGTCACCTGTAAAGTAGCTCTTAATGCACGTTTGCTCATACGCCCTCCCAACCATTTCGTTATGTGGCGATATATTGAAACAATAATTCAGAATTGTCAACTAGCGTATAACAATGCTTGCGCTGTAAGAATTTGATGGAGTACTTGCTTGAGGGCGTGTGTGGAGGCTGTTGTTGAAATTGGAAGGACTTGGTCATGTCGAGCTTGTCGACATCTCTGAATCGCGCCAACGACCGTCGCGTTGGGAACGGACTCAAAGGCGACGCGGCTCGGCGGAGAACGAGATTTTTCGACTACGCTCCGCTCCGCTCAAAATGACAGTAGGCGAGCGTGCCGCCTCGCATTGCTGAATACTTGACGGCGGGCGGCGAGCGTGGTCACATCCTGCGGCATGAACACCGAAAACACTAAATCCGTGCCGTTACGGGCAGCCGTACCCGCCGACCATTGCTGGGACTTGACCGCGCTCTTCCCGGATGACCAAGCGTGGGAACAAGGACTTCAGACCTATGAACAGCGCGCGGCCAACGTGGACGCGTTCAAAGGGACGCTGGGACAAGCGGCGGAGCGCTTGCAAGCGGCACTTGCATACCATTTCGAGCAAGGGTTGCTGGAGGAACGGTTAGGCTATTACGCGCATTTGCGGGTCAGCGAGGATGTCGGTAATAGCCAAGCCCAGGGGCGATTGGCCCGCTTTATGGCGGTCGCCAGTGCCTATCACGCCCGGGCCAGTTTCATGACCCCGGAGATTCAACAGATTCCCGATGATCGCATGGCCGATTGGTTACAGCGCGAAACACTGGCACCCTACCGTATCTACCTGCACAAATTACTGCGCTTCAAGCCCCATGTCCTGTCGCCCGCCGAAGAGCGGCTACTGGCCCTGCAAACGGAATTCAGCCAGACCGCACGCAACGGGTTCAATGCCTTGACGGATGTGGACATGACCTTCGGCACCATCGATACCCCGGAAGGTCCACAGCCCTTGACCCATGCTTCCTATGCCACCTTTATTCAACACGCCGACCGCAACGTGCGCCGGACGGCCTATACCCAGTACCTGACGGAATTTCATGATCACCGCCACACGTTGGCGGCATTGTATACCGGTAGTGTTCAGCACGATGTGTTTGAAGCCCGTGTGCGGCGTTATCCGTCAGCGATTGAAGCGGCATTGTTTGCGGATGACGTACCCGTCCGGGTCTACACGCAGCTGATCGAAACCGTGCACGCCTATTTGCCTGTGCTGCATCGCTATTACGAATACCGGCGCCGGGCCCTTCAGGTCGACACCCTGCGCCTGTATGATACCCGCGTGCCGCTGGTGCCCGACGTATCGACCCGTTTCACGTATGAGGAGGCCGTTGACCAGGTGGTCACGGCCCTCGCGCCGTTGGGCCGGACGTATACCGAAACCCTACAGGCCGGGCTGTTGGGGCGCTGGGTGGATCGCTACGAAAACAAGGGCAAACGATCGGGGGCCTTTTCGGCCGCTTCGTACAGCGGCGACCCTTATATCTTGATGAATTACCAGGACGATGTGCTGAGCGACTTGTTCACCCTGGCGCACGAGGCCGGGCATTCCATGCACTCTTGGTACAGCGTCCAGCATCAACCATTTCAGCACTACAACTATACCATCTTCGTGGCGGAAGTGGCCTCAACGTTCAACGAGCAGTGGGTGGCCCGGCACCTGATGGAGCAGACCACGGACCATGCGTTCAAGGCCTATCTGCTCAACAAGCAGATCGACGACATCCTGGCGACACTGTTCCGGCAGACCATGTTCGCCGAATTTGAGCGCGAGACACATGCCATGGTTGAAAAACAAATCCCCCTCACGGTGGATTCGTTAACAGAAACCTATGCCACCCTGCTGCGTCGTTATTTTGGCCCCGACGTGCCCCTGGAGCCGCATAGCGCGTTGGAAGGCTTGCGGGTGCCCCATTTCTACTCCGCTTTCTATGTATACAAATACGCGACCGGGTTAGCGGCGGCGATGGCCTTGTTTGAACAGGTACGGGACGGCGGGGACGCCGCCCGCGACCGGTATCTCGATTTTCTTAAATCCGGTGGCAGCCAGTTTCCACTGGAACAACTGCGCACCGCCGGGGTGGACATCGAAAGCCCGGCTCCGCTGCAAACCGCGTTGGACCGTTTTGCGCGCTTAGTCGATGAATTGGCGGTCCATTTGGGGCTCGAATAATTTGAACGGTGGCGTCTTGGCACAGTCCACTGGTTGGAGTATTATGGGTCGCGAACGAGGAGACGCGTGATATGATATTTGATCCACTTTACATCATGCTGGCGATACCGGGCCTGCTACTGGGCCTGTACGCCACGTGGAAAACCAAATCGACCTTCAAGCGGTACCACCAGTACGCCGCCTCCAGTCGGATGACCGGCGCGCAGGCGGCCCGGCGGCTGTTGGACCGTGAAGGCTTGCAAGCGGTACAGGTTGAACCGGTCCAGGGATTTCTCAGCGATCATTATGATCCGCGTAGCCGTACGCTGCGGCTTTCGCCCGACGTGTATCAATCCCCTTCCCTCGCCGCGATAGGCGTGGCCTGCCACGAAGCCGGGCACGCCATTCAGCACGCCACCCAGTACGCGCCGCTGCAACTGCGCTCGGCACTGGTGCCGGTCACGCAGTTCGGCAGCAACATGGTCTATTTCATCTTCTTCATCGGTCTGCTCATGAACCAACCGCTGCTAGTGAACGGTGCCATTCTATTATTTACGGCGGTGGTATTGTTCACCTTGGTCACGTTGCCGGTGGAATGGGACGCCAGTGCCCGTGCCAAGCGCCTGATGGTCGCCGCAGGCATCGTCAGTGAACAGGAGCGGGCCGATGCGGGCCGGGTCCTGAATGCGGCGTTCTTGACCTATGTCTCGGCCTTGGTCAGCTCCTTGCTCACGCTGCTTTATTTCATTATGCGTGCCCGTCGCTAACCCCATTACTATATGCAGGAAGAAACCATTCATTTCGCCAATGCGCGTGAGGCGCAAGCGGTAACCGGTAACGACCCCGAATTGCTCAAGCGTATTGAGCGCACGCTGGACGTACGCCTAACGGCGCGCGGCACCTGGCTGCGCGTATTGGGCGAGCCGGAACCGGTGGCGCGCGCCTGCCGCTTCTTTGAACTGCTGCGCCATGCCCGCGACCAAGGCGTGCACCTGAAGGAACACGGTATCCTCTACACGCTGCAGCAGGTACAGGCCGGCCGTGAACAGGACCTGAACGCCCTGTACCAATCGCGGATTGAAGTCGCGCCGGGGAAGGCTCCGATCTTCCCGCGTACATTCGGCCATCGGTTGTATGTGGATTCCATGCGCCATAACGACATTACCTTCGGCTATGGTCCCGCCGGTACAGGCAAAACCTATCTAGCGATGGCGATGGCCGTGTCGGCCCTGTTGCGAGACGAAGTCAGCCGGATCATCTTGACCCGGCCCGCCATCGAAGCCGGTGAAGCCCTGGGATTTCTGCCGGGCGACGTGCAACAAAAGGTGCTGCCCTACTTGCGCCCGTTATACGACGCGCTATATGACATGATGGCCCCGGAAGACATTGAAAAGCATGTCGAACGGGGCGTCCTGGAAGTGGCGCCACTGGCCTACATGCGCGGCCGTACGCTGAACCATGCGTTTATTATCCTGGACGAAGCCCAGAACACCACCTGCGAGCAGATGCTCATGTTTTTGACCCGTTTGGGATTTGATTCGAAATGCGTCATCACCGGCGACTTGTCACAGGTGGACCTGCCCAACCACAAACCGTCCGGGCTACGCGAAGCGATACGCACGCTGTCCGCCGTGGAAGGGATTGCCTTGATCGAGTTGACCGACAGCGATGTGGTGCGCCATGCGTTGGTGCAAAAGATTATACAGGCCTACCGCTCGTCGCGTGCCACGCCCGAAGCAAACGAGGAGCCTTCATGAATTTGTCACGCCAGCGAGAACGCCAGCGTCGCGCGCGGATTCAGGCACGTCTACTGGGCGCCCGCGTGGCGCGTGATCCCGTGGGGTACGGCTGGCCCGTAACCTGGGGCTTGTGCCTGTGGTTGGCGGCCACGGTGCTATTGCAGCTGGGGCAGGAACTCAGTCACGCGCCCCTGTCCGAAGGGCAACGGGCACCAGCTACCGTGATTGCCGAGGTTGATTTTACCGCCTTGGACCACTCGGCCACGGAATTGGCCCGCCGCCAAGCCAGCGATGCGGTATTGCCGGTCTTCTCGATCAACCATACCGCGCTGCAATCCCATTTGCGGGGGCTGGACCGCTTTATTGACCGGGTCAAAGCAGAACGAACGGCGCAGGAGAACACGGACCTCGCACCGGACACCGTTACCGGAAAGAACACGGTTGACGCGGGGGGCGTCCAGCTACAGCCGCGCGACGTGCAGACGCTGGTTCCGCCCGGACAAGAGGAGGACCTGCGCGTGCTGCTCACGGAGGCCCTTACCAATGTGTGGCGGCGGGGCATCGTTTCAGTGTCCGAGCAGGAAAGCTATTTCCACGGGGTAGCCGCTGCCGGGCGGGTCACCCTGGCCAGGCAAGATGATACCCTGCGTGAGCCGGTAGCGATTGATGAGCTGTATACCCCCGCCCAAGCGGTGGACACCATGGTTCAGCACGTGATCAACCACTGGTCCAGCCCCCCACCACCTCCCTCCCATTTGCTGTCGCTACTTGCCCGCGCGTTGGTGCAACCGAATTTGAGCTATAACGCCGCCCGCACCGAAAATGCCCGCCAACAAGCCGTGCGCCAGGCGCAGCCGGTGACCCGCACGGTTCGTGCCGGGGACACCCTGATCAATGCGGGCGACCGCGTTACGTCTCAGCATCTCGAGGATTGGCGCGCCCACGAACGCCGGGTGAACGAACTGCGCTCACCGCTGGACCGCCGGTTGCAGTGGATTGGCGGTTCCATGTTGTTATGGTTTGCGCTGATTTTATGTGGCGGTTTACTTCACATTGTACGCCCCGACATCGCGCGCTCGCCGAACCTAAGCTTGCTGCTGGTGGTGCTGGCGCTAGGCACGCTCGGCTCCGTATTCGGCCTGCTCTATTTGGCCAACACCACCGCTTGGTTAAGCTCGTCCGTGGTCGAATATGTGCTGCCCCTTTCACTAGCCCCGCTGCTGGCCGTCATCCTTATCGGACCGGCCACCGCCGTGGTGGTGGGGGCGTGGACGTCGTTTGCGGCGGCGGTCTTGTTTGAAAACAGCTTTTCCATCCTTGCCATGGGGCTGTTGGTCACCATTGTGGTTGCGCACGTGGCACGTCAATTGCGTAAGCGGTCACGTATGCTCCGTATCGGGTTATGGATAGGGTTGTCCCAGACCCTGTACGGACTGAGCCTGGCGTTCCTAACACAGCTGCCGGCCAACTGGGTGCTGGCACAGTCCGGCGCCGCCATCCTCAGCGGTGTGCTGGTGGCGTTGGTTGCCTTGCTCCTGCTGCCGCTGTTCGAGTCCCTTTTCAAGCTCACAACCGATATCACCCTGCTCGAACTGTCCGATATGAGCCATCCGCTATTGCAACGGATGGCGATCGAAGCGCCCGGCACCTATCACCACAGCCTGATGGTCGCAAACCTGGCCCAAGCGGCAGCCTTGGAAGTCGGGGCCAACGCCTTGCTGGTGCGCGTGTGTGCGTACTTCCACGACATCGGAAAACTGACCAAGCCGGAATTTTTCGTCGAGAACACCCAGTTCAAGGAAAATCCGCACGACGATCTCACCCCCAGCATGAGCACGCTGGTCATCATTTCTCATGTCAAGGAAGGGATCGCGATGGCGCGCCGCGCCAAATTACCGCAACCGCTCACTGACGCCATCGAACAACACCACGGCACCGGCTTGGTGGCCTACTTCTACCACCGGGCCAAGGTCCAACAGAGCACCAGCAACGATGCGACCCCGGACCAGTCCAGACCGGTGGGCGAAGAGGATTTCCGGTACCCGGGGCCCAAGCCGCGTACGCCGGAAATGGGCATTTTACTTCTCGCCGACGGCGTAGAAGCCGCCTCGCGTTCCATGGAAAAACCTACCCCCAGCCGCATCGAAAATCTGGTCAGCGAAATTGTCGATGCCCGCTTGCAGGATGATCAACTGGATGAGTGTGACTTGACCTTTTCCCAATTAAAGGCCATCAAACGAACCTTTGTATTTGCCTTGACCAATATGCTGCATGGGCGCGTACCCTACCCGAAAGATGAAGATCACCATAAGTCAACACCCGTACCGACCGCGACTGCCGACGCCCGCCGTGCAGACGTTCACCCGCCGGATAATGAATAAGGTGGCCCATCAAAACCGGGATCGATGCTGGGCGGGTTGCTCGTTGGTCATCACCGGGCACGCGGGGATACGGGACTTGCAGGCCGCCCATCTGGGGCGGCCCCACTCCACCGATGTCCTGAGTTTTGCCTATGCCCCGCTGCCGCCGCTGACCGCGTGGCAAGGCGAGGTCATTGTGAACCTGGACCGGGCCCGCGCGGCTGGCCCCCGGCATCGCGGCATCGCGTATGAACTAGCCTTGTACATCGCCCACGGGTGCCAGCACCTTAGCGGCGCGGATGACGCCACCCCTGCGCAGCGCCGTACCATGCGGCGCATTGAAACCGCCTGGCTGCGCGAGGCGGAGGAAGACGGGCTCATTTCTTCATTATGGCCGGAATACTGATGCACCCCCTGCTCACCCAATGGACTTGGTTATACAGTGTGTTGTGCCTGGTGGGCGCCACCGGCGCGGCCACCTTGCACCGGGCCTACACCGAAACCGGCGATGCGGGCCTGAAACGGTTTATTGAGAAATATCCGCGGGCTAAGCGTTTTTCGAAATGGACCGGCCGTTGGCCCCAATGCCGGGCAGCGCTGCTACTGTGCTGGGCCGGTTTGCTTCTAGGGGCGGTCTATTTCGCGCTGGGTCCGCTGTCTATGGCCCCCCCGCTCATCCGTTGGGGCTGGGCGTTGACCGGGCTCGCGCTTGTGACCTTGCATTTGCATATCATTCCCGCCGCCGCCGCCGAGAGTTATTCTGACCGGTTAACCCTGGCCACCTTGCCGTGGGTGATAGCCTGGACCACGTTGTGGTACCCGCTGGCGATAGTGGTGGCGACCTTGGAAAAGGTCATCACCCGCAGCCTGCGCACCCAATCCACCGAAGATCACCGCCCCTCGTCGGAAGACGAAATCATTTCATTGGTAGACGACACCGACTCCGCTGATCTTGAGGATGCGGAAAGGGAAATGATCCGCAGTGTCCTGGAGTTCGGCGATACCGTCACCCGCGAAATCATGACCCACCGTGTTGAGGTGGTGGCCTTTGCACACGACAGCACCATCGCCCAATGCGTGGAACGGTCCAAGGAATCCCGTTATTCCCGTTTCCCGGTATTCGCCGGCAATTTGGATGACGTACGCGGCATTGTGCACGTCAAAGACTTGCTTCGCTCGTTGAGTGAGGGAAACGGCGACCAAACCATTGCGACACTGTGCAACACAGCTCTATTCGTTCCGGAATCGATGCCGGTTGATGATCTTTTTCGCCAGCTGCGCGCGGTCCGCGCACAACTGGCCATGGTGGTGGACGAATACGGCGGCACGGCGGGTATCGTTTCAATGGAAGACATCATTGAAGAAATTGTCGGCGAGATTCACGACGAGTACGACGCGGCTGAGATTAAGATTCAGTCCTTGCCCGACGCTTCCTACCTCATCAATGCGCGCGAGCCGGTGTACGAAATCAACGAAGCCCTGGCGATCCACATTCCGGAAAGTGACGAATACGACTCGCTGGGCGGGTTCATTTTTCAACGGCTAGGCCAGATTCCCACCGCCGGGGAGCGAATCGAACTCGATGATGTGACGCTCACGGTGCAAACCGCCGAGCCCAACCGCGTCGTGAATGTGCGGTTAACCAAAAAAGATCCCGCCACCGCCAAGGAAGATTAACCTGCGAGGCTCTTGCAAAACCTCCAAGGTCGACACGGAGGTCGACCCTCCGGCAAATAAACGGGCGCATTCCGCAGGTT
>PWVE01000150.1 GCA_003562335.1 PVC group bacterium | reverse complement strand
GGTCGATGTCGTAGGTGAGGGTGTTGTCGTCGAGCTTGATCCCCCGTGTGTCGAACGGGGGGCAGTCGTTGGACTTGGCGCAGACCATTACCAGCCGGGAATGGTCGTCGGGATCGGCGGGAGCCAGATTCACGACCGCCCGACAACCGGAATAGAGCGCCTTGCTACCCTTCCCGAAGTTGCCTTTGTCCCAGCCGGCGGCCTGCGCGATATTAGCGCGGCCGGTACGGCCGTGGTGCAGGATCAACTGCGCCATTTTAGGGTTCACCCGCATGCAGATACGCAGCAGCTCGCGCACCGACTGGCGGGTATCGAGATCATTGTTTGGGTCGCCGAATTGAATCTCGCCCCATGGGTCGGGCACAATGATATCGGGTTTCACCGCCTTTACCGTCTCGTACCAGCGTTCCTTGACCGTGTCGTCCGACAGGCAGATAAAAGAGTCGTCGAGGGTCTCCAGTGAATGTAGGTGGACATGCTGATCCAGCAGTTCAATCTGTTCTGTACTGAGCCCCTCTGACATCGCGGTTACGTCACGTTTCAAGCGGTGCAATGAGTTCTCGTTTCCAATGAACAGCCAGCGATAGGGACGCTGGCCGGTCGACAGTCCACAAAACGGTATGCCGAGTACGTTGTTGCGGGCGATATTGATCGATACGCGGGATTTACCGACGCCCCCCTGCCCCATGATCGCCTGTACCGTGGAGAGCGCGAAGGCGTCGTCGAGGAACGTTTCACGCGGGGGCAGTGCCGCACCCCGCACATCGCCCCAGCTACGGATGGTGAACGGCGGTGGTGGCGGCGGGTTGGCACCTGATTCCTGCGACAGGAATTCGGGGTCGGAAGTCAATAGCTCAAGCCAGGTATTGTTCATAGGTGCTCCGGTTCAAAGTAGAGAATGGTTTGTTTACGCCCGTTACGGCGGCCGCCGGGCATACGCACGAGCTGGCTCGTGTCATAAAGTTTTTCATCGGCACCGAGATAAACCGCGTAACGGTAGAATTGCAGCTTCTGGTGCGGGGTAAGCGGGGCGACATAGTACCAGGCGTGAACAGACTTCCCGGCGGACCAGACGGCTAATGCCAGTGGCGTGTCCGGCGTGTGCAACGCAGACAGCACAGCGGCCTGCTGGGTCCGCGTTTCGCCGGTGTCGAACTCGATCACGGCGTACCGCCGTTCGGCGGGCGGCGTGGCGTTGAGCTTGCAGCGTTTCGATCCGTTCGGGGCGGTTTCGGCGGTCATCGGATCGGCGACCACAAACTGGGCGTTATGCGCCAGCCGCACGGCTGCCTCGCGTGGCACGGTCAGGAAGTGATTGATCGCCCAACCGACACAAACCAGCTCGCCGGACCGGTAGAGATACGGCAGTACATCGGCCCCCTCAAGTTGCGTATCGCCCTCGGGATCGAACAGAGGGCGTGTACGGTATAGCGACTGACGCTTGGCGGGGACGGGTTCCGGCCAGGGCGGCAGCCGCTCGGCGGGTGCTGGTGGCGGGCTGCCGTCGAGCTTGGCGAGGATGTCGTCGATCGTTCTGCCGGCCCGGTCATTCCAGCCCATACGGCGGCAACCTTCATGGAGGAACCGGCGCAGGGCGTCGACTTTCCAGCCGCAGGCATTGAGACAGGCGGCCACGCGGAACAACCAGTGATGGCGACCGGCACCTATCGGCGGCGGTTCAGCCAGCAGGCGACGGGCATTGGGTGATATAGGCAATAGCGGAGCCATTATTTGCCATACCTTTCCGCTACCGTAGACTCGACCAGTACGGGTAACCGGTCCGCATAGTCCCACGGCGGCCTTTCGGACATAAGGCCGGTGATATGATCCTTGGCCAGCTCTGCCTCTTTTGCCGGTACTTCAAAAACCAGTTCGTCGTGTATCGACATAACCGGCGGGTATCCGGCCTTGGCGCAGCGTAGCCACGCCAGACCCAACAGATCGCGGGCCGTGGCCTGCACCAAGTTCTCCGCAAGCAGGCCGGGGTGGATCAGCATGCGCGGTCCGCCCTTAACCTGTTCAGCCGTAAGCGGGCCGTCGAAAGCGGCCTCCGGTCGCCAGTAGCGCAGTAGACGGCCCGAGGGCAGGCGCAGACCATAGTAAGGTTTACCTGACCGCTTGCGGAATGCAGCGGCCAGACGACCCCACAGCGCGGTGATAAGCGGGTTGCGTACGCGGTATGTGCGGACATGCTGCTGGCAGACGCCTTCCTCGAGGTCAAGGCCGGCCAGTGTCTTGGCGGCGGTGACAAACTGCCGGGCCCCCATTCCGAAACCCAGCCCGAGCGTCATGGCTTTGGCCAGTTGCCGGAGTCCGGGATTGCGGGTCTTGATCGGATCGGGATGGTCGTAGCCCAGCATACGGCGGGCGGCGACCTCGTACATGTCCGTACCGTCGCGCAATGCGTCGAGGAACTCGTAGTCGCCTGCCAGCCAGTGCAGGACACGCGCCTCGATCTGGGCGTAGTCGGCGATCACGAAAAGGTGACCGGGTTCCGGCACGATCAGGCCGCGCAGATCCACTCCGTTTGCGCCCGTTCGGTTGAGATTCTGGAGGTTCAACCCGCCGCCGCCCGACCATCTGCCGGTCTGCACCGCTCCGAAGTACTTGAGCTGATACTGCATGCGTCCCGTATCGGGCGATATACGGTTCAGCATGGCCTCCACGACCTTGAGCGTGCGATTTGCCTTGCGCCATTGCTGCAGGTAACGCACCCAGAGCGGTGACTTCCTTTTCTGATGCTTGCTGCACCATGCGTCGACTGCCGGCGAGACTGCGGTGGACGGTGGCACGGGTTCGCCTTCCGTTTCGCAAGCGGCCTTGAAGGCCTTGGACGAGGCCACGGGCCGGAACGGTAATAGGGCTTCGGAACTGGCGATTATCCCGCGCAGTTCCACATGTGCGGTCTGCGCTTTAAGGCGATCAATCGCGACCCCGCGGTCGCCCATGGCATCGGTAAACGCCAAAAGCTGCCGCTCGGATTCGGGCCATTTGCTGGAAAGCATGTCCCATATCCGCCATGCCCACTCTGCGTCGCTGGCGGCGTACGAGGCGACATCGTCAAACAGGTCGCCCTGGTCCATGCGTGTGCGCAGACTCTTATCGACGTCTATGCCCCACAAGGCTTTGACAGCCCCGGCAAGGTCACGAGGCAGGCCGAGATAGGCGCAGAGCGCCGCTGAGTCGTGCCACGTGTCCGGTTTGATGTCCGGCGGGCAGATGCCCAGTTCAACGGCCCGCTCGAATACCGCCCGGTCAAAGGCGGCGTTATGCGCCACGATCTCCTCGTTATGAAGCAGGGCCCAGTCGAAGTCACGAGGTATGCGGGCAAGCGTAAGCGTGGGTGAATGGACCGCGACCATCAGGATTTGGTAACGCGGATCACGGCAGTAGAGCCGGTTGCCCAGCTTCTTGACTGAATAGGTGCCGGTGTAGAAGGTTTCAAAATCGAGCGCGATCATGTCAGGCCCTCCGCCATGATATCGCCGAACTCCTGTTCCGGATCGACGGCTAGAAGCATCCGGCGGCGCTCCTCATCCGGTGATGGTGCGCGGGTCGTAGCCGGATATGTGGCGCCAGAGCCACGCGGCAGCGGTGAAAGCTTTGTATTCGGCAACAAGGTTTGTGTGTTCATAGATCTCCAATCTTCCGGGTTCGGTTGTGCTGATGTAGAGGTTGACGGCGCGGAGCCGGGGTAGACGACGCTGGCCGTAGTACGCCTTGGCGTAGGCCGCGAGCTGCATGCCCTGACCGTCGTAGGGCGTCACTCGTTGGCGCGGCCTCCACCGGCATATCACCGCGCAGAATCTGCAGGGCTTTCTTCTTCCGTGCGTCCGGCGCCACCAGCAGCGCCTGCAGGAATTCGTTCGTCGTATCTTTCATCTCGCTTGCCTCCGTTTCTGGGACCAGAGTCCCGTTTCATTTCGGAGACAGCGTGGGCGAAAACAAAAAATCCCGCACGGAAGCGGGAACGGAAAATTAACGGAAAATTAGCGGAATTTTCGGAAAGGAGGGGTCAAACGGTGTCAAACACCACTTTCAACTGGAAAAGACCAGCTGAAAGATCACGGATATTGAACAGCTCCTTGAATACATTGCTTTGGCCCTTGAACAAATCGTAAACGACGTCAGAGGTGCGGATTGCCTTTGGTGAGTCATCGCCTTCTTTTAGCGAAGCGTTGTAGTCGGCGATGATCGTTTGGGCGTGTATCAAATCGGTATCGTGTTCCCGGCAATATTTTGCGACCTCGCGTAGAAAGGCACGGCGTTTATATTTGCGGCCAAATGAGATCGAGCGGCCGCCGGGCAGAATTATGACGTCAAAATCACGGACCACCTTGACTATCGGCTTGTCGGCCACATGCGGCGCGCTGGCGGGGCCCAGAAAGGCGGCGACCTTGGCGGGGTCGAGCACCCATATTTGCAGATCCTCGGCGGTAAACCATCGATGCTCATACAGCAATTCGTGTTCACCGATGACGGTACCGGCATAGCGGTGATCATGGGGATCGATTGAGTAGCGGATTTCGTGACAATCCTCAGCGGGATACGATCCCGAGATCTCGCCAACGGCCTTGACCAGCATGGGCCGGACCGTCTCGAAGTAGTCGCCGCTCTTGTTTCGCCAGTCGGCCATACAAAGGCGGGCGGGAGTCATTATTTCAAGAAAGCGCGGCAGCGTGCATCTCATCATTAACCTTGTCCAGTGGGCTCTTGAGGAATTTGCGTAACCGCAGCCAGTGCTCCAGAACGGCGGAATCGCCGTCGCGCTCGTCGGTGAGCACCTGGCCGGCATGCAGGGTTAGCGTTCCGTGTCTGTTACTATCAGAGCAACTGTAACGAAAGCGTGCAAGTTGAACGGAGTCGGCTTGATCGTCCTGCATGATGTTGGCCTTGGCCGGATCGTAATAGAGCAAATGGGAACCGTCCGTAGCCTTAGTACTCTTCCGGCTTGAATACGTGGCTTACGGCTTCGCCTTTATCATTTATGGCCGGATAACGACGGGGATGGCCGGGGTAACGGACCAGAAACCAAATTTCCTTTTCAAAGTCGTAATCGAGAGACCTTGGCGCTGTGCTTCCGCTTGAATTCCTTCCCAGCCAGGATTGGTACCCAGCAGGCAGACAAAGAAAAGCACGTCATCCAACGGAAGGGGGATTTTTCCGCTCATGCAAGCCTTACGGATTTCCTCGTAGGGCATGTTGTCGTCATTGATCACGCGGGGCAGCTTTAGGCGGCGGTCCTTCAGGTACTCCGGGAATTTGCGCAGGGTAGCGCAGAGAAGTTCGGGGGTCAGGCGCTTGAGCGCCTTCACGGATGCAAAACACCGCGTCTTAGTAGCCATAGGACCTCCTTGAATAAATATGCTGACGGTTGAGCCCGGATAAACAATCCGGGGAGTGCTGAATCAAGAATAGACGGAATGAAACAGCAGGTCAAACTTTTATTTTATTCGCTATTAACTGACCCGCAACGCTTTACACAGAATACTTATAGCGGTTTATGTAACTTTTTTAGGCGGTTTCGGCGGTTATCGGAGCCGTTTCGGCGTCGGCAAAGGTCAGTGCCGGCAGCACATTGATAGCGCTCGCCTTTTGTTCATCGTCGGCGTGGCTGTAGAGCATCGTCATAGCCGGGGACCCGTGCCCGACCAGTTCCTGAATCGCGTGGTGGGAAACCAAATATGTGTAGGGAGGCGACACGCGCTAACGACAGGGATCCGGGGCGCGCCAAATAATGGCTATGTGTGATGGTGTAGAGTTTGCGAAAACAGCGCCCTGTAGACACCCCAAAGAATGCTGCGGCTTGATACGGTTTTGATACATTGCACAGTGTTTCTTGGCGTCTACATCGCAAAAAAACCAATGTTTTAAGGCCTTTATTGGGCGGCGTGCTGACTACGGATCAGGAGGTTGAAGGTTCGAATCCTTCCGGGTACGCCATCTTTTGGCGGTGTGCTCGTCAAACAGCCGATCATCGCAACCCCATGCACCCCACCCCGGAAAATCCTGTGCGAGGTCCCCATGGATCCAATTGCATATCGCAATTCGGGTAAGCTCCGAGTATGCCGTGCTACCCGCGTTCGGCATCAATGGCTGGAGGTAAATGCGGACGAGTTGTCCTGCCCACTCAGATAGGCCTGTTCAAGGCGCTGGCCCTGCTGAATGGCGATGATACCAAGGCCCGCTTTCAACAGTTGGGGCAGTAAACGCGCGTTCAGGCTGGCGGGCGTGAAGGCGTCGGCGGGGTACTCGCAGATCAACGCATTGTCTTTGGCATCATAGCGCAGGGTGAATTCGCCTTCCTTTGCGGTCGATTCGATCCACTCATGAGAAGGCGCTTGGTCCACCATGTACGTTACGGCTTGCCGATTGCCCATGATCGTGTCCAGCGGCCCGGACCGCGTGCAACGGCCATTGCGCATGAACCCAATATAGTCACAGCACAGTTCAAGCTCATGCAGGTTGTGCGAGCTGATGATCAGGGTGATCCCGGCTCCTTTTTCCTTCAGCAGCGCGCGCATGTGGGCGACTTCGTAGGGATCGAGTCCGCTCAGCGGTTCATCCAGCAACACCAACTCCGGTTGACCAAGAAAGCACTGCGCAATCATCACCCGTTTGCGCATCCCGTGCGAGAGGGTGCGCAAGGGATTGCGCGCCCGATCCGCAAGGTGGACGCGTTCCAACAGCTCCGCCGCCTGGCTGCGTGCTGCCCGCGCGGTCAGGCCTTGGAGCCGGGCATAAAATTGCAGCACGTCCAACGCGTTTCCGTCACTGGGCAGCAGGGCGTCCTGGGGCAGTAATGCCACGCGCCCGCCGTGCCGGGCCACGTCGAAAGGACCCACCCCCAGCAAATCAATTTGTCCCTGCTGCGGGCGCAGTAGGCCGGTGGTTACCGCCATCGCCGTCGTCTTGCCCGCTCCGTTGTGCCCCACCAAGCCGTAGCAGGTCCCTTCCGGCACCACCCAGTCGCATTGGTCCAGCGCGTACCGTCGGCCAAACCGTTTAGACACCTGTTCAAAGCGCAGGGCCGCCGTCATAGGTCCCTCCGCCGAAAACCGGCATAGCCCAGCAGCAGATAACTGATACCCAAGGCGGCCAAGGCCAGCGCCGCCGGCCCCACGTGTGCATAGGAGGCCCGCCATAAACCCATCCGATACGCTTGGGGCAGTAGCTGATTCACCAGGGGAAAAAGTTGCCGGATACCGTCGCCCTCGTACCGCTCAAGCGCCCACGACAATAGCGATAGACCAAAAACCGTCATAAGCGCCAGCGCCGTGCAGCGGCTGGGCGACCGGGTCCAATGGGCCACGCCCATTAACAATCCCAGAAACGCGAAGCCATACGCCCCAATCCGGAAAGTCCAGACAAAGAGGCCCTGTGCCTGCAGCCAGGCATCGGAGGCCGCCAACCGGTAACGGGCCAGCAACCAAGCGCCAAACGCACTGGCTGCGAGCGCCACGGCAAACAATAACAACTGACCCAAGAACTTGCCGAGTGTCCAGGAAAGTCGCGAGGCGCGTACCGTCACATAGCGCACTGTGCCGTTGGCTAGTTCCTCTGCCACCCGTACCGGTGCAACCAAAGCGACCAGAATAGGCGTGTAAAAAAAGGCGAGTCCCGCGAAAGCCAACACCACCGGTGAATGGCCCACCAACTCCGACACGAGCGACTCCGAACGCACGGCCCCGGCCACCAGTCCCCGAAACCGGTCCGACCGCCAGAGCGCGTCCACCACTGCCCCGGGTTGTTGTGCGGCCGGCAGGCCCAGCAGTTCAGCCAGTTCGTTTTCCAACCGTAACAAGACGGACAGGAAACTGTTCATGGTCAGCAACGCCGCCCCCAAGTACAGGAGGATCACCACGATGGCACGCCGACTACGCAGTGCATCGGACCACTCGTTCAGGGCGACAATACCGGTTTGGCGCCAGAAGCTGGGCTCCTTCACCAACGTCTCCGTCGCGGGCGCTGGGCCGACAACTCTTCCAGCTGCGATTCCACCTCCAGCATAGGCTCGATCACTCCCGGATCAATAAAGTCAACAAGGTCCAGTTCCGGCCCTGCAGATTCACGCCAACCGGGGGGCATCGCCCGATCCATTTCATCATAGGTCAGGGCCAGCGCACCGGTAAGCTGGTGAACCATGCGCGTGACATCTTCCGCAGTGAACGTTTCCCGTTCGGCAATTTGTGCTGACGCCGCCTCAAATTCATTGCGCATACGCAAGTTCATAGCCGCCATCAACACATCAAAACGGTTGGCCTCTTCCCGGTCAAGCCCGGCGAGGGAAACAAACGTATTGCGCGCGATGTCCGATCGCACCTGCCAGACTTCGCGCGCTGTTTCCAATCGTTCTTCCAGTGAGGGGGGCGCTGGCGGGGGCTCGCTTTCGGCGTAATCAGCTATTTCGTCCGCATCACGATCCTCGGCATCGTCGCCCGGCACCGGCTCGGAGCCGTCCCGTACCGGATCCGCCGGTATAGCCGACGGCGCCACTATTTGCATAAGCGGACTGAGCCGTTCCGAGCGGGATTGACCGTGTTCACGTACCCATTCCAGTTCGGCTTGCGTTCGTTCCAAATCCCGGTTGGGCCCATAACCACCTACGATCATCCCCAGAACAAGCGCGGCCGGTGCCCAAATGGCCCCACCCCATATAATTTTTTTTACTTCACGCATATTCATAAGCTAGACCAATCACCTCCGCACATCCTGAATCACTATACAGGGCAGTCTATCACGCCTTATACCCGTCGGCAAACACAATTCGGGGCAAACGCATCTAAATCATGTGCGTTTGGCTGCAAAGACCGAATGACAAAAAACCGAAATACCAGTCATCCACCGCTAACTTGATGACCGCTCTGACCATCCATAGAGCCCGCATTCACGCATAGGGGTGGTGCGGGGTCACGTCTAAACATATAACATTTGGCGCAAGTGCTTATAGATTTCGTGAATGTCATCTGCCATTCGGTTCTGTTTGCGGCGCATATCGAAGCGGCGTAGTCCCATGCGAACGGCAGCGTAGTTCATACCTCCGCGCTCCGCACTCAGTTCCCGCAATGTCATGCCCGTGTACTCGCGTGCCACTTTCAGCACAAGCCAGTTTACTCAGTCGCCATGCCGTCCCAACCACACTTTCGAAGGCTTTTCTTTTCTCGCATTTCTTCTAAAGTGCAAGCCAAATGTTATATGTTTAGACGTGACCCCCAACGCCTTAGATTAAGCTCGATAAGCATCTCAATAGTGTCGCGTAGCGATGACTCGGCCTCGGGAGTCCAGTCAGGGTGTGGCAGTGTAGCTTCCCAATGTGAGCCAACCATCTGCAAGTTGCGATACGGTGCCCGATAAAAGGGTAGGCCGGCGTCCTGCAGGAATAGGATGTAGGTGCGGCGTTCCACGAAGTACGCGTCG